>JBBILK010000248.1:0-5115 GCA_037444965.1 Actinomycetota bacterium
GCCGGCGTCGTTTGCGGGCGGGCGGATCGCGATCAGCCCACCGGCCATGCCCTTGCCGACGTAGTCGTTCGCCTCCCCGGTCAGCACGAGCTCGACCCCGGCCGCGAGGAATGCCCCGAAGCCCTGCCCGGCCGCGCCCTCGAGCTCGACCCGGACGCGACCCGGTGGGGGAGCGGAGCCGAAGCGCTTCCCGATCAGGCCGCCGAGCCTCGCGCCGACCGTGCGGTCGGTGTTCCGGATCTCGTAGGAGAGCTCGACGAGCCCTTCCCGCTCGAGCGCGGGCGCGGCGTCGCGCGCGAGCCGGTCGCCGAGCTCGTGGCCGGTCGGGTCGATGTGCGCCTCGTCGACGAACCGGGTCGCGCCCGTTCCGGCCTGTGCGATCAGGGGTGTCAGGTCGAGCGCGTCCGCGCGCGGGTCTCCCGTCTCCGCCTGGCGCAGCAGCTCGACCCGGCCGACCGCCTCCTCGAAGGAGCGCAGCCCGAGCGAGGCGAGCAGCCGCCGCACCTCCTCGGCCACGTAACGGAGGTAGGCCATCACCTGCTCGGGCGTGCCGGCGAACTTCTCCCGGAGCTCGGGGTTCTGGGTGGCGATCCCGACCGGGCAGGAGTCGACGTGGCAGGTGCGCACCATGATGCAGCCCTCGGCGAGCAGGAGCGCCGTCCCGAAGCTGACCTCGTCCGCGCCGAGCAGCGCCGCCACGAGCACGTCGCGGCCGGTCTTGAGGCCCCCGTCCACGCGCACCCGCACGCGTCCGCGCAGGCCGTTCTCGACGAGCGCCTGCTGCGTCTCGGCGAGCCCGAGCTCCCACGGCGCGCCCGCGTTCTTGATCGACGTCAGCGGGCTCGCCCCGGTGCCCCCGTCGCAGCCCGCGATGTGGACGATGTCGGCGAGCGCCTTCACGACGCCCGCGGCGACGAGGCCGACGCCGCTCTCGGAGACGAGCTTGACCGAGACGTCCGCCTCGGGGTTCACCTGCTTCAGGTCGAAGATCAGCTGCGCGAGATCCTCGATCGAGTAGATGTCGTGGTGGGGCGGAGGTGAGATCAGCGCGACACCGGGAACCGTGTGGCGCAGCCGCGCGATCTCGGCCGAGACCTTGTGGCCCGGGAGCTGACCGCCCTCGCCCGGCTTCGAGCCCTGCGCGATCTTGATCTGCAGCTCGTCGGCGAACGCCGCATACTCGGGCGTGACGCCGAAACGGCCGGAAGCGACCTGCTTGATCCGACAGTTGCGCTCGTCGCGGAAGCGGGCGGGATCCTCGCCTCCCTCGCCGGAGTTCGCCTTGCCGCCGAGGCGGTTCATGGCGATCGCGATCGTCTCGTGCGCCTCCGCAGACAGCGCTCCGTGCGACATCGCGCCGCTCGAGAAGCGCCTGACGATCTCCTCGACCGGCTCGACCTCCTCGAGCGGCACCGGCGGGCCCGCCGGCACGAGCTCGAGCAGGTCGCGCGGCTCCATCGGCTCGCGACCGTTGACGAGCTCGGCGAAGCGCTCGTAGAGCTCGAACCGCCCGTTCTCCGAGACCGCCTTCTGGAGCGAGTGCGCGGCCGCGAGCTCGTGCATGGCGTCGACGACCTCGCCGTTCGTCTCGTGCGGCTCGCCGCCCTTGCGCCACTTGTAGTAGCCGGGGCTCTCCAGCTGAGGCTTCGCGCCGTGGGCGGCCTCGACCCGCGCGAGAATCTCCCGCTCGAGCTCGGCGAACCCGAGCCCGCCGATCGGGCACGGCGTCCCCGCGAACGCCTTGTCGACGACCTCGCGCGCGAGCCCGACGGCGTCGAAGATCTGGGCGCCGCAGTAGCTCGCGATGTCGGAGATCCCCATCTTCGACATCACCTTGAGGACGCCGTCCTCGAGCACCCGCTTGAAGCGCAGCTGGGCCTCGTCGGGGGAGGGGCGGTCGCCGCCGATCTTGTCCGCCTGAGCCAGCGCGGCGAGCGTCTCGAGGGCGAGCGGGGTGCAGATCGCCTCGGCGCCGTAGCCGAGCAGGCAGGCGGCGTGATGCACCTCGCGGACCTCGTCCGACTCGACGAGCAGCGTCGCCTTCGTCCGCAGCTGCCTCCGCACGAGGCGGTGGTGCACCATGCCCGTGGCGAGCAGCGCCGGGATGGGCGCCCGGCCGGGCGCACGGTCGGAGACGAGCAGCATGCCGGCGCCGGCGCGCACCGCCTCCTCGGCCTCGTCGGCGAGCCGCTCGCAGGCCTGCTCGAGGCCCTCCCCGGCGGTGAACGTCGCGTCCAGCCGCACGAACGAGAACTGCTCGAGCGCGTCGGGGAAGAGGAAGAAGCTCTCGAGCTCGATCCCGGCCGCCACCTCGGGGCCGTCGGAGAGGAGCGGCGCCCGGCTGCCGAGGACGGTGCGCAGCGACATCACGAACCGCTCGCGCAGGTGGTCGATCGGCGGGTTCGTGACCTGGGCGAACCGCTGCTTGAAGTAGTGGTAGAGGGGGCGCGCGCGTCCCGCGAGGGGCGGCAGCGCGGTGTCGTCTCCCATCGAGTAGGTGGGGTCGTGGGCGTGCGACGCGATCGGACGCAGGAACATCGTCAGCTCCTCGCGCGTGTAGCCGAACGCCGCCTGCCGGGCCGTCAGGTCCCGCTCGGGCGGAGCGACCGGCTCGCCCTCCCGGCCCGGGATCAGGCCCTCCTCGAGCCAGGCGCCGTACGGCTGCTCCGCGGCGAGCCGCTTCTTGAGCGTGTCGTCCTCCTCGAGCCCGCGCTCCGGGTCGATCGCGATCATCTGGCCGGGCCCGAGCTTGCCTCGGCGGACCTGGCCATGGCCGTCGAGCGAGACCGCACCCGCCTCGGACGAGCAGACCACGAAGCCGTCCTCGCAGACGGCATATCGCAACGGCCGAAGGCCGTTGCGATCGAGCGCAGCGCCCACGACGCGCCCGTCCGTGAAGACGACCCCGGCCGGCCCGTCCCAGGGCTCGATCAGCCCCGCGTGGTAGCGGTAGAAGTCGCGCACCTCGGGAGTCAGGTCGGGATTCCCCTCCCAGGCGCACGGGATCAGCATCGAGAGGGCGAGGCGGACGTCGCGGCCGCCGTGGACGACGAAGTCGAGCGCGTTGTCGAGCATCGCCGAATCCGAGCCCGACTCGTCGAGGACAGGGTGGTAGAGCTCGTCGTCGGCCGAGCCGAGGTTGCCCTCCCGCGCCCGCATCCAGTTCACGTTGCCCTGGATCGCGTTGATCTCGCCGTTGTGGCAGAGGAAGCGGAACGGCTGCGCGCGCTCCCACGAGGGCGCCGTGTTCGTCGAGAAGCGCTGGTGGAAGATCCCGAACGGCACCTCGAGCTCGGGGCGCTTCAGATCGAGGTAGAACTCGCCGAGCTCGTCCGAGGCGCAGAGCGCCTTGTAGGTGACGGTGCGGAAGGAGAGCGAGGCGATGTAGGCGCCGCTCGCCCGCTCGGCGCGCCGGCGCGCCCGGTACGCGCGCCACTCGGCCTCGTCGTCGGAGAGCCCCCGCGGCGGCGCGAGCAGGAGCTGTCGGATCGACGGCATGCTCTCCCGCGCCTCGGCGCCGAGGTGCTCCGGATCGACCGGAACCTCGCGCCAGCCAAGCGGCATGAGCCCCTCCGCCCGGCAGGCCTCCTCGATCGCTGGCGGGGCCGCCTCGTCCCGCACGAAGACCATCGCGAGACCGCCGCCAGGCTCCGGGCGCAGCGCGTCCGGGAGCGGCAAGAGGAGGCCGGCACCGTCTCCCGTCTTGCGGTCGGCCGCGATCGCGCCACGGTGGCGCACCCGGCAGAGCCCCTCGATCAGCGCGTCGACGATCGCGCGGGACGCCCGGCCGTGCAGGTCGGCGACGAAGCCGATCCCGCAGGCGTCGCGCTCGAGGCGGGGATCGTGGAGCTGCGGGGCGATCGCTGACCTACCTTTCTGCCGGAGCCCGGGCGGGCCGTTCAGTCGTTCGGGGGGCTCCACTCGCCGCCTCCGGCGTACCGGCGAAGCGAAGCGGGAGACGCCGGTTACCGCGCGGCCGCGCGCGCAGGGACGGTCGCGGTCGTGCTTCTCGTCGCGACGAGTGTTTTGTCCCAAGCGGCCATGGAGAGAGCAACAATAAGGACACCGGGGCCAATAGTCAACCGGGAGCCGGACAGAACGGCTCCAGAAGCTCCTGTCCGCCCCGAACAGGGTACAGTTTCGGGAAGCCTCGACGCGGCAGCGCCGCGCGGGGACTCGTCGTCCCGTCGGAAGGTGGAACGCCCATGAAGATGCTCGGTTCCGATGCGATCCTGCGCTCGCTCGAGGCGGAAGGGGTCGAGGTCTGCTTCGGCATCCCCGGGGGCGCGATCCTGCCGACGTACGACGCGTTCGCGCGCGGGACCTCCGTCCGGCATGTGCTCGCCCGCCACGAGCAGGGGGCGGGGCACATGGCGCAGGGGTACGCGCGGGCGTCCGGCCGGGTCGGAGTGGCGATCGCGACCTCGGGACCGGGGGCGACGAACCTGGTGACGCCGATCGCGGACGCCTGGATGGACTCGACGCCGCTCGTGTGCGTGACCGGGCAGGTGCGGACCAACCTGATCGGGACGGATGCGTTCCAGGAGTGCGACATCACGGGCGTGACGATCCCGATCGTGAAGCACTCGTGGCTGGTGAAAGACGTCTCGGAGCTGCCGGGAGTGATGAAGGCGGCGTTCCACGTCGCCCGCACGGGCCGCTGCGGGCCCGTGCTCGTCGACGTGCCGCGCGACGTGCAGGAGGCGGAGCTCGACTTCGAGTACCCCGAGCAGGTGAACCTGCCCGGCTGGAAGCCCGCGAAGCGAGGGCACGTGCGCCAGATCAAGGAGGCGGCCGCGCGGATCGCCGCCGCGGAGCGGCCGATCCTCTACGTCGGCGGCGGGACGCTGAACGGAGACGCCTGCTCCGAGCTGCTCGCGCTCGCGGAGGTGGGCAGGCTGCCGGCGGTGTGCACGCTGATGGGCAAGGGCGCGTTTCCGGAGTCGCACGAGCTGTTCGCGGGCTGGCCGGGGATGCACGGACCGCGGTGGTCGAACTATGCGCTGAACAAGGCGGATCTGATCGTCGCCTGCGGCGCCCGCTTCGACGACCGGGTGACGGGGAAGCTGTCGGCGTTCGCGCCGGGCGCGACCGTCGTCCACCTCGACATCGACG
>JBBILK010000249.1:0-5112 GCA_037444965.1 Actinomycetota bacterium
GGCGCCCTCGAGATCGGCGAGGATGTCGTCGATGTGCTCGATCCCGACCGAGAGCCGCACCGTGTCCTGCGTGACTCCGGCCGCGGCGAGCCCCTCGTCGTTCAGTTGCGAGTGCGTCGTGGTCGGCGGGTGGATCGCGAGGGACTTCGCGTCGCCGATGTTCGCGAGGTGGGAGAAGAGCCCGAGGCTCTCGATGAACCGCCGGCCGGCCTCCCGGCCGCCCTCGATCCCGAACGTGACGAGGTTCCCGTACCCGCCGCGCAGAATCCTGCCTGCAACCTCGTGGTGCTCGTTCGACTCGAGCCCCGGGTAGGTCACCCACGTCACCTGCGGGTGCTGCTCGAGGTAGCGGGCGACGGCGAGCGCGTTCTCGCAGTGGCGCTCGATCCGGAGCGGGAGCGTCTCGATCCCCTGCAGGAACAGGAAGGCGTTGAACGGCGACAGCGCCGCGCCCGTGTTGCGGAGCAGCACCGTCCGCACGCGGCCGATGTAGGCGGCGGGCCCGAGCGCCTCCGCCCAGACGACGCCGTGGTAGGAGGGGTCCGGCTTCGTCAGGCCGGGGAAGCGGTCGGCGTGGGCGGTCCAGTCGAACCGGCCCGAGTCGACGACGAGGCCGCCGATCGACGTCCCGTGGCCGCCGATGTACTTCGTCGCCGAGTGGACGGCGACGTCCGCGCCGTGGTCGAAGACCCGGCAGAGGATCGGCGTCGGCACCGTGTTGTCGACCACGAGCGGCACTCCCTCGGCGTGGGCCGCGGCGGCCCAGGCGTCGATGTCGACGACGTTCAGGCGCGGGTTGCCGATCGTCTCGGCGAAGACGAGGCGTGTCTTCCCGTCCGCGAGCCGGGCGACCTCCTCGGGCCGCTCGGGGTCGGCGAAGCGGACCTCGATCCCGAACTGGGGCAGCGTGTGGGCGAAGAGGTTGTAGGTGCCGCCGTAGAGCGTCGAGACGGAGACGATGTTGTCCCCGGCGCGGCAGATGTTCAGGATCGAGTACGTCACGGCCGCCTGGCCCGAGGCGAGCGCCACCGCGCCGATGCCGCCCTCGAGCGCCGCCACGCGCTGCTCGAGCACGTCCCAGGTCGGGTTCATGATCCGCGTGTAGATGTTCCCCGGCACCTTCAGCGCGAACAGGTCGGCGGCGTGCTGGGTGTCGTCGAACACGTACGAGGTCGTCTGGTAGATCGGCACCGCCCGGGAGTTCGTCGTCGGGTCGGGCGACTGGCCGCCGTGCAGCGCGATCGTCTCCGCTCGTAGCTCCGTCATGCTCTGCCTCCGTTGCTTTTATTCGTAAAGTGACTTCGGAATCTATAGCTGCTTTGCTCGCCGGACGCAATATGCTTCACCGGTCGGGCCGGGCCGAGACGAGGAGGGAAGGCATGTCGGCTGAGGGGATCGCGGCGGCGAACCGCCGGCTGGAAGCCGCCGTCGCGGCGGGAGACGCTGCGGCCGGAGCCGCCTGCTACACGGAGGACGGGCAGTTCCTGGTCCCGAACCTCGAGCCGCTCGAGGGAAGGGCTGCGATCCAGGCGTTCTTCCAGGGCGTCATGGACTCGGGGATCGACCGTCTCGAGCTCGAGACGCTGGAGCTCGAGACGCTCGGCGACACCGCCCTCGAGGTCGGCCGCTGGACGCTCGAGGCCGGAGGCAGCGTCGCCGACCGGGGCAAGTTCGTCGTCATCTGGAAGAACGTCGGCGGCAGCTGGTACCTCCACCGCGACATCATCAACACGAGCCTCCCGGCGCCGAGCTAATGCTCGCGGTGCCCGGCGGCGCTCCGGTCAGGTGAGCGCGGCCGGCCGTTCGTAGGCGCGTGGCGCTCCGAGGCCGAGGGCTGCCCTGGCCTGCTCGGGCGTGGCGATCTCCCGGTTGAGCTCCTTGGCGATCCGGACCGCGCGTTCGACAGCCTCGCCGTTACCTCTGAGCTTGCGGCCGCGGCTGTAGTAGACGTTGTCCTCGAGTCCGACGCGAACGTGCCCGCCGAGCAGCGTCGCCAGCGTGGTCATGGGGAGCTGGAACGGGCCGATGCCGCAGACGAAGAAGATCGAGCCCTCCGGAAGGTCGCGCAGAAGCCCGCACACGTGCTCCGCAGTCGGGTAGCTCGAGGTCTGGTAGCCCATCACGTACTGGAAGAGATAAGGAGGCCTCACGAGCTCACGCTCGATCAGGAAGCGGCTCACCCAGTACTGCCCGGGGTGGTAGACCTCCATCTCGGGCTTGATTCCCTTCTCGAGCATGATCGACGCGAGCCTCTCGATGATCCCGTAGGTGAAGGGGATGCAGTCGTCGTAGAGGAAGCCGTCGTGGGGGTGCTCGAGCGGGGCAGGGCGCGGCGCGATCTTGAACCGCGACATGTCCGGGCCCAGGTTGAGCGAGGCGAGCTCTGGCAGCGCGTCGAGGCAGCGGTAGCGCTCCTCCATCGAGGTGGTCGGCCCGCCGCCCGTCGTGTTGTTGATGATCAGCTCCGGGCACAGCTCCCGAATCTGGGCGTTCACCTCCCTGTAGACATCGGCACTTCCGGAGGTGTTCGCCCAGTTCTCGGGGTCGCGGGCGTGCACGTGCACGGCGACGGCGCCGGCGTCGTAGGCCTCCTTGGCCTGGCGGGCGATCTCCTCAGGCGTCTCGGGTAGGGCGCCGTTCGCCTCCTTGCCCTGGATCCCGCCGTTGACGGCGCAGGTGATCATCAGCGGCGGGAGGCCCTCACGAAGCCGCTCCATCCACTCGTAGCTGTCCGAGTACCTCCAGGTGACGATTCCTGTCATCAGACACCCCTCTCCCGAGAGTCGTGGCGGTCCGCGACAGCGCGGCACCGGCTCGTCGCAGCCTCGTTGACGCGAAGTGATCCGTCCTCGACCGTGCCGTCGAAGACGACGCCGTAGACCTGGCGGGCCTGCTCGCTCGAGACCCAGCCCTCGAGCACGTCGGCCCGCACTCGCTCCGGGTCTCGCGTGCGCGGGTCGCCGTAGCCGCCCCCGCCGCACTCGATTCCGACCAACCACTCACCCGGCTGGATCTCGATACCGTGAATGGGCGGGAGCGGCGTGCGTGTCCCGTCGACCTCGAGCTTGGACGCGCCGGAGGCGAGCCCGGGCTTGCCGCCGCGGACGCCCTTCGGCTGATGGACGTTGCCGTCCGCGAAGTAGTGCGCGGTCATCGGATCGCGGGTCGGGCCGAGCACGACCTCTGAGGCCGGGCCGCCCCGGAAGCGCCCGGCCCCGCCCGAGTCCGGCAACAGGCGGGCCGAGCGAACGCGGATCGGGTACTTCCGCTCGATGATCTCGACGGAGTCGTGGTAGATGCTCGCGGCGCAGTCGGGCAGGCCGTACGTGATCCAGCCGTCGCAGCCGGCGGCGGCGGGACCGCCGTTGTTTCCGAGCAGGAGCTGGTTCACGTAGGGAGCTCCACCGTGGCGCCGGTCCGTGCCGGAGACGACGGAGAAGCTGACACCCATCGAGACGCCGCCCTCGGCGAGCCCGAAGCCGTCCCCGATCTCGGCGAACGCGGTCTGGATCCCGTTGATCAGCCTGTTGACGACGTTCGTCGTCGCCATCGAGCAGGAGGCCGGGAAGCGCGGGATGCCGACGACGCAGTTCTCGCGAAGGTGGATCCGGAGCCGCCGGAAGCTGCCTGCGTTCCGCGGCACCTCGGGATCGAGGCAGTTGAAGACGCCGATGATCACGCCCGCGAGCGTGCACGCCTCCGAGAGGTTCACGCCCGCCGGGACGCAGTCGACGTTGTCGCGCAGGTCGACCTCGATCACGGCCGCGTCCGGGTCGACGGTGATCGAGACATCGACCGGGATCCCGTCGGGAAGCCCCGGGAGCGGGTCGTGGATGCCGTGTCCGGTGAGGCGCGCGCGCGGCAGCTGCTCGATCGCGTGTGCCATCCGCCGCTCGGAGTAGTCCAGCCACGCACCGACGAACCAGCGCACCGTCTCCGCCCCGTACTTCGCAACGAGCTCCTTGAGCCGGCGCTCGCCGACCCGGGCGGATCCGAGCGCGGCGAGGTAGTCGCCGTACCAGACGTCCGGGACCCGGATGCGCCGGCGGCACATGCGGATGACGTCGACGACGTCCTCGTAGCCGCGCTGCACGCGAACGCACGGGAAGTTGAGGCCGCCCTCCTCGTAGACGTCGCGCGCGAACGGCATGTACGTCGACGGCGCCGAGTTGCCGCAGTCCGCCTGGTGCGCCTTCGCGCAGGCGGTGAAGAGGTGCTCGCCGTCGACGAACACCGGCACGAGAATCGTATGGTCGGCCGTATGCGTGTTCCCCGTGTAGGGATCGTTGTGGAGGAACGCGTCCCCCTCGGCGAGGTCACCGTGCAGCTCGCTCATCGAGCGGGTCTGGAGGCCCGCGCCGAAGACGTGAATCTGGAGGCCCTCGGCGGCCGAGAGCAGCTCGTGCTCGGCCGTGACGACCGAGCACGAGAAGTCCTTCGCGGTGTTGAGGACGGCGGAGCGGCCGGTCCGGAACAGGGTGTTCGTCATCTCCCGGACGATCGCATCGAAGCGGTGGGCGAGCACCGCGAGGAGGATCGAGTCGGCTTCGGCCGGGATGCGGTCGATCGTCGTCACGGTACGGGTTCCTCCTCGATCTCGATCAGGTAGTTGCGGATGCCGGTGACACGGACGCTGCTGCCCGGGTAGACGACGATCGTGGTCGTCTCCTCCTCGACCAGAGCGGGCCCGGGGAGCAAGGCTCCCGGCTGGAGCCGGGGACCGAGGAAGACCGGCACGTCGAGCTCGCCGTCCCCTTCGAAGTAGGCGGCCCGCCGCCTCGCGGGCTCGGGCGCGGCCCGGCCCGACGAGCCGTCCTCCCGAAGTGGCGGCCGCTCGAGCGGCACGGTCAGGCGGGCCTTCCAGTTCACGCACTCGACCTGCTGACCGGGCTCGCTGACCGCGAAGATCCGCTCGTGGATCCGGTGGAACTCCTGCTCGAGGGCGGCGACGTCCGCGGGCCCGTCGAAGCGACCGCTCGAGAGCGGTACCTCGATGTCCCAGACCTGGTAGGGATAGCGCGCCTCGACGGAGTACTCGACCCGGAACGCCTCGAACCCGCGCCTCCGAAGACCGCCGGCGAACTCGGCCATCGAGGCATCGAGACCCCGGAG
>JBBILK010000250.1:0-2641 GCA_037444965.1 Actinomycetota bacterium
GGCGCGACGCCCCTCCCGCCACGCTCCGCCGCGGCCGCCGCCCGGCGAAGGTTCCAGCGAGCCATCACGTTCGTGAACGCGTTGTCGTCGACGTGCTCGTGGTACTCGTCCGGGCCGATCACCCCCCGGATGTGGCCCCGTCCCGCGGCGTCGAGCTCGATCCGCGCCGCCCAGTAGCGGGCGGTCTCGACGAGCAGCTCCCGTCCCGGGCCGCGCGAGAACTCCTCGTCTCCCGACCACGTCTCGTAGCAGGCGGCGCTCCAGGCGACGTCGGCGACGACGTGCTCCTCCTCGAGCCCGGTCAGGATCGGGATCACCCGGCCCGTCAGATCACGCGCCGAGGGCGGAGTCACGTCGGCACCACTGGCCGCGGATTCCCAGGGGAAGCGGGCGCCGGCCCCGCCTGCAGCGGACGCTGCGCGCCGCGCGGCCGGCAGGCGGCGGAGGCGGTACTCGAGCATGGCGCGGGCGGCTGCCGGGCAGGTCGCGGCGAGGAACGGCAGCACGAACACGTCGGCGTCCCAGAAGACGTGGCCGCGGTAGGCAGGGCCCGTCAAGCCCCTCGCCCCCACGGCCGCCTCTCCTCCGCGCGGCACCGAGCCGATCAGGTGGAAGAGGTTGAGCCGCACGTCGCGCTGCAGCCCCGGGTCGCCTTCGATGACGACGTCGGCGTCCTCCCAGCGCGCCCCCCAGGCCGCCCGGTGCTCGGTCAGCAGCCGCTCGAAGCCCAGTGCCCCCGCTTCGCCGAGCGCCCGCCGGGCATCCGCTCCGTAGGCTGCGAGCCGATCGAGCGCGAGCACGCCGTCGAGCTCGAGCTGCTCCTGCGCGAACGCCGCGGCCGCTCGCTCCTCTCCCGCTCGGCCCTCCGAGCCGCGCAGCAGAGCGGCGTCGCCGCGCACCCTGAGCGCCGCCGTGCCCGGCCGCGCGAGCGACGAGAACCGAAGGCCGGCGAGCGAGCCTCCGGACTGGCTCAACCCCTCCTGCAGCAACCCCGTGTGCAGGTCGAGGGTGCGGCGGAGCCGCGCTTCCGGCTCGAGCTCGAGCTCGAGCTCGCTCCAGGTCGGGAACGGGGCAAGGGCGGTCGCCGGACCCTCGCCCTCGTAGTGGCCCATCATGACGGCGCCGGGCGTGGCCGCCGGATGCCGCGCCAGCGGGCTGCCGCTCGTTCCGAGCCGTCCGTCGGCGAGCGTGAGCAACGCCTCGTGGACCCGTTCCAGCTCCGGGTCGAGACCGTCGACGACGAGGCTCCAGCCCGGGTCGGCGTGGAGAGCCGGCAGCTCGCGCCGCTCGCGGCGGCGGAGCTGATCGTCGAGCAGGCGGGCGAAGGCGTCGGGGCCGCCCCCGAGCGCGACCACCCCCTCGGGGACGCCCTCCGGCTCCCGTCCGACCGAGACCGCGACCGCCCCGGCCGCCTCCGGGACGAGCAGGAGCGAGTCGCTTCCCGGCAGCCCGCCGAGCGGGCCGAGCTCGTCACCGGCGACGAGGACGAGCGACGGGCCGAGCCCGCGCCGCCACAGCTCGGCGAAGGCGAAGCGCGCCGAGTCCGACTTGTCCGTGAGCCCGATCTCGACGTGCTTCGCGTCCGACGTGACCCTGGCCTCCGCGAGCCCGGCCTCCGCCGCCGCGGCCGCAGCGACCTCTGCGACTTCCCGGAGCCCGCCCAGCCCCGCGGCCCGGAGCCGCTCCTCGACGGCGGCGAGCAGCTCGCCGATCCGCGCTTTCGGAGGATCCGCCCAGGCGGGCTCCGGGATCAGGTCGAGCTTGCGCCGGTTCAGCCGCGCGGAGACGATCTCCACGTGCAGACCCCGCCCGGCGAGCCGCCCGGCCGCGAGCTCGGCCGCCCGGGTGAGCGCCGCGTCCTCCGCTTCGGTCGCCGAGCGCCGCGCGAGCAGCCTGGGCCCGCCGGCGCTGACCTCGTAGACCTCCGAGCCGCGGTTGAGGCAGAGGTACAGGCGCCCGGGCCCGTCCGGCCTCGCCCGGAGCTGACCGTCGACGTTGCCGACGTGGGTGCCGCTGACGACGACGACGTCGGCGCCGAGGTCGCAGAGGGACTCGAGCCGGCGACGGATTCCGCTCGCGTCGGCCTCGCGGCTCGGCACCGCTGTGCCGTCCCAGTCGAGCAGGAAGGCCTCGAAGCGCCGGTCGAGTACCTCGGGTAGCGCCACGGAATCGAGGCTAGCGATCGATGCGAGGAACGAGGAAGACGGGAACCCGGCTGCGCGAGAGGACCTCGCGGACGACCGAGGCTCTGCCGGGCGAGATGTCCTGCGCCCAGCCGAGCACGATCAGGTCGGCTCGCACGCTCTCCGCCACCTCGAGGACGTGCTCGCCCGGCGCGCCGGCCCGAACCTCGAGCCCCACGTCGGGCCTCGAGTACCGGGCGAGGAACTCCCGCTCCCAGGCCTCGGCCTCGTACAGCGGCTGGTCGGCGAAGCACGGAAGATCCTCGGCGTCGAACACGTGGAGCACCACGACCTCGACGCGCGAGCCGCGAACGAGCTCGATCGTCTCGCAGAGGGCCGTCGCGGTCGTCTGCGTTCCGTCGAGGGGAACGAGCGCCCGCCGCAACCGGATCGGCAACCCGACCTCGGGCGGGACGACGACGAGCGGCTTCCGCAGCGACGTGATCACGTCGAGCGCG
>JBBILK010000250.1:2671-5098 GCA_037444965.1 Actinomycetota bacterium
GAGCCCGCGCACCCCGAGAACGAGCGCGCTTACCTCGCTTCGCGCGGCTTCGTGAACGAGGCTCGCGGCTGCCGGGTCGCCCAGCTCGCGGAGCGCGACGCCGGCGGCCCTGGCCGCCGCGGCGGCGGTCCGGTCGCCGTCCTCGCGCACGTGCACCGCCTCGACGCCGTCGTGGAGGAGCTCGGCGACGGCGGCTGCGGTCGCGAGCACGGGGCCGGCGGCCGCGCTGTTGTCGATTGCCGCGAGGACCGTGCTCATGCCACACCTCCCGAGCCCGCGACATATGATCGCGTACACCGACCGCCGTGTCATCGGTGTGGGCACTGATCAGGCCGCGGGAAAACCGCAGGCCATGGAGGTGAGCCGGACGAAGAGCATCGTGATCGCGACCGACGGGTCGGAGCCGAGCCGCCAGGCCGTACGCGAGGGGATCGAGCTGGCGCGGGCGACGGGCGCCTCGGTCACGCTCGTGTCGGTGTCCGCGCCCGTCTCCGACGCGCTCGGCAGCCCCGTCTACCAGCAGCGGCTGAGCCGGCACCTCGCCGAGGCGCGAGCGGCCATGGCGGACGCGGCGGCCATCGCCCGCGAGGCCGGCATCGTGGCCGACGAGGAGGTCCTCGAGGGAGCTGCCGCCGCGATGATCGTCGAGTGTGCGCGCGAACACCAGGCAGACCTGATCGTCGTCGGCTCCCGCGGTCGTGGAGCGGTGGCCGGGGCGCTGCTCGGCAGCGTCTCGAAGGCGGTCGTGGGCGAGGCCGATCGCCCGGTCCTCGTCGTCAAGCACGGCTAGCCGCGGTGCTACGGGGTCGATAATGGGTCCCGTGATCGGACAGCAGGAACGCCTGCGCGGGCTCGTCGAGGCGGGCATCGCGCTCACGTCCGAGCTCTCGCTCGACGCGGTGCTGCGCAAGCTCGTGGAGGCCGCGGCGTCGCTGACCGGCGCACGCTACGCAGCCCTCGGCGTGATCGACCGCTCGGGCAAGGGGCTCGAGCGCTTCATCCCGGTCGGCGTCGACGACCAGGTGGCTGCCGAGATCGGCGACCCGCCGTCCGGGCGCGGAATCCTCGGCGTGCTCATCCGCGACGCACGGCCGCTCCGGCTGCGCGACCTGTGCGAGGATCCACGCTCGGTCGGCTTCCCGCCCGGGCACCCCGTGATGCGGACGTTCCTCGGCGTGCCGATCCTGCTGCGGGGAGTCGCGTACGGCAACCTCTACCTGGCCGAGAAGCTAGGCGGCAACGAGTTCAGCGAGGAGGACGAGGAGATCGTCACCCTGCTCGCGGCGCAGGCGGGCGTCGCGATCGAGAACGCCCGGCTCTACGAGTCGGCGACCCGCTGGCTGCGCCAGCTCGAGACGATGATGGAGGTCGGCAACGCCCTCGCCGGCGAGCTGGAGCTCCCCAGGCTGCTCAAGCTGATCGCCACGCGCTGCCGCGAGCTGGTCGGCGCGCGGCTCGTCTTCATCGCGCTCCCGACACCGGAGGGGGACCTGCGGATCGAGGCCGCCGCCAACGACGAGGACGCGGGCCGGCTCGTCGGCAGTCGCCTGAGCCTCGAGAGCACGAAGACGGGGCGGGTGCTCGAACGCCGCCGCGCGGAGCGGGTCGATTCGCTCCTCGACGATCCGGAGGTCGACCATGCGATCGCCCGCCACTTCGCCGCTCTGACCTGCACGCCTGTTCCCTCGACCGGGATGTTCGTTCCCCTGGCGGTGCGAGGGAAGACGATCGGCGTGATCGCGATCCACGACAAGGTCAGCCCGGACCGGGAAGGAGACCTCCGCTTCTCGGACGACGACATGCGCTTCGCCGAGACCTTCGCTGCGCGGGCCGCGGTCGCCGTCGACCTCTCGCAGCGGGTCGAGCGAGACGCGCTCCGCCGTGTCGTCGCCGCCCAGGAGCTCGAGCGCAAGCGGCTCGCGCGCGAGCTCCACGACGAGACCGGCCAGGCGCTGACGTCGATCCTGCTGGGGCTGCGAACGGTGGAGGAGACGCTGAGCGAGGAGAACCGCCGGGAGGCCCTCGCCTCGCTGCGCGAGATCGCCGTCGCGACGCTCCAGGACGTCCGGCGACTCGCCGTCGAGCTCCGGCCGAAGGCGCTCGACGACTTCGGCCTCGTTCCCGCGATCCAGCGGCTGGCCGAGGGGTTCCAGGAGCAGACCGGCCTCCAGGTCGACTTCGAAGCGAGGCTCGAGGGCCGGCTCCCGAGCGAGATCGAGAGCTCGCTCTACCGGATCGTGCAGGAAGGGCTGACGAACATCGTCAAGCACGCGCGCGCGCGGCACGTGAGCATCCTCCTCACGCGCAAAGATTCGGGGGTGGTAGTGGTGATCGAGGACGACGGGCGCGGCTTCACCCCCGAGCGGGCGACCGACGAGGGCCTGGGCCTGATCGGCATGCGCGAGCGGCTCGCCCTCCTCGACGGAA
>JBBILK010000251.1:0-5092 GCA_037444965.1 Actinomycetota bacterium
GACGAACTACCAGAGAGCACTCGCTGACGGGTCGGCAATGGTAATCGGTGAAACCCACGTGGATGGGCGTGCCGTCAGGCTAGTACGCATCAAGATTGATCCTGAAGTATCAGAAATAGTTGCGATCGACACAGAGACGAGAAAACCCCTGCGCTTTGGTTTCGTGGATATGGGAGACACTGGCCCACCAGAATTGGAATGGCGAGTTCTCGCGATCGCATTCGGAGAGCGGCAAGACGATGACTTCAGGGTGACGCCTCGCGGCACCGACTTCGCAGTCGAGGGCGAATCCGTGACACTTGAGACGCTGACCCCTCGCCAGGCAGCAGACGTTCTTGGCGTGCAAGCCCAGTGGCCAGGACGGGAGGTCCGAGGCCTTACAGTGGCTGGGATTAGGCTTGAAGAGCTGGCAGAGGTGTTTCCGTCAAGTGTAAGCGTGTATGGAGCTGGTGCCAGATACCTTCGACTCTCGTATCAGGGTTTGACGCCGCAAGGGAAGGACGCCTGGGTTGATCTCTGCGAGGCGCCTGCGCCTCTCGTAAGTTGCGGGTTCGTCGGAAGACGGGCCGAGATCGACTCACTACTACCTGTTGGAACACTGCGACTCGAGCGTAAGGATGGTGAGATCGATATCGCACCGACTCTTTGGACAGGGCAGCTGCGGCACGGAGGTCTGTATCTCTCAATCCGCTCGTTTGACCGGGACCTGGTGATCGCCGTAGCTGCGAACCTAAGGGGGATCGATGCGTAACCGCATGAAGCAGGCATCCTCGGGGTGAGATGGGGAGGGGTGAGCACAGCTAGCTCGCTACCAGCCCGGCTCTAGCCAGGAACGGCCATCTCGAGCATGTGCCAGCTTCGTTCGTGTCGGAGCGGTCGGCGCTGCCTCCGTCTGAAGCCTCCTAGCTGGGGTGTGTCCGATCCCACCTCGACACTGTGTGCCGGCGCGATGTCTCCATGACGAAAGCCCCTTGACAAGGGACCGCTGGACGCGTATGAGCCCTAGTGACGTGCGACCCCCAAAACGGATCCTTGCGGCCAGGATCCGCGCCGATCTTGCGGAGAAGCGCATCAAGCGCAAGGAACTGGCCAAGTGGACGGAGCGCTCCGTGAAGACGATCGAGCGGTGGACGAGCGACGCGCCAGAGCACGAGCAGTACCGGCCCACCCGTTCGGAGGCCATCGTGATCGCCTACCTGACGGGCTATTCGGTCTCGCGTTACACAGGAGATGAGCGGGACGACATCCTGTTTCCGCTCGCGTCCGCCTTGGAGACGCTCACGGAGCGCCTCCGCGCCGCCGAGGAGCGGGCGGCGGGGGGAGAACAGGGTGAGGAGTAGACGTCATCGTCCTGAGTTCTCGCGCCAGGGCCTCCGCCCGCTGAGCGATCTCGAGTAGCCGGGAGCGGTCTTCCTCGACTCCCGGGACACTGCGCACGATTCGCGCCCGAGTGAGCGAGAGCAGGCGTTGCGCCTCGCCCGCGACCTGTTCGGTTTCCCGGATCAGGCTCGCCGACTCGGCGCGACCTGGGTCGATGTCGTCCGCATCCCGTCCTTTCGCCCGCGACGACATGAGTCACTCATCGCAGTTCACGTCGGACTTTCCCGGATGCGGGAGAAGGTGTCAAGGGTCACATCTGTCTCGAGTGTCCAGGCCTGTAACTACATGCGCGGGGATAGTCACGCGGATACTCGGGTTAACGGGTGGATCACCGGGTGTTCTCCCGGCGTGGCGATCTCGGGCGCCGCCGCGACACGGGCGGGCGAGCCGTTCGAGCGGGCCTGAGAACCGCCCGGCGCGTTCGGCCGTATTCCGAGGGTCGATCAGGAAAGGAGACGCGATGAAGCGGCGAATGACGCTCATTCCCGCCCTGGCCATGCTCGCAGCGGCGGGCACGCTCGCAGCCTGTGGAGGCGACGGCGAGGGGGCTGCCCCGCCCGCTGAGCCCGCACCGCCCCCGGCCGAGCCCGCGGAGCCGGCGGAGGCGGGGGAGACGCTCGTCGGCACGGTCGGCCCCGGCTTCACGATCACGCTCACCTACGACGGCGCCCCGGTGACCGAGCTGGCGGCAGGCTCCTACACGATCGAGGTCAGTGACGAGTCCGACATCCACGACTTCCACCTGACGGGCCCCGGCGTCGACGAGACGACGGACGTGGGCGGGACCGGCGAGACGACCTGGACGGTCGATCTCCAGCCCGGCGAGTACACGTTCGTATGCGACCCGCACGCGGGCTCGATGAAGGGGAGCTTCACCGTAAGCTAGAGCGCGAGCTGCCGGTACGGCTCGAGGTTCGAGACGCCGACCCCGACGAGCCGCAGCGCGCCCGGGCGGTCGGCGAGCGCACGGTCGAGGAGGGCGCAGGCGAGCTCGCCGATCCGCTCCGGGTCGTCGATCCCGACTGGCAGCGTCCGCGAGCGGCTGCGGACCCGGAAGTCCGGGTAGCGGACCTTCGTCGTCACCGTGCGGGCCGCGTACCCGGAAGCGGCGAGACGCTCGGCCACGTGAGCGGCCATCCGCCGGAGCTCCTCGTGCAGGCGCTCCCGGTCGGCGACGTCCCGCTCGAACGTCTCCTCGGTCGAGATCGACACCGTCTCGAGCTCGAGCTCGAGCGGGCGCGGGTCGATACCGCGGGCCCGGTCGCGGAGCAGCGCGCCGACCTTGCCGGGGAGCAGCCGCGCGAGCTCCTCGTCGGAGAGCGCCGCGAGCGCGCCGATCGCCTCGACTCCCGCGCGCGCGAGGCGCTCTTCGGCCTTGGGTCCGACCCCGGGGAGCAGCCTGACCGCGAAGGGGGCGAGGAAAGCCGCTTCGCGCCCGGGCGGGACGACGGTGATCCCGCCCGGCTTGCGCCGGTCGCTCGCCACCTTGGCGACGACCTTGCACGTGGCGACGCCGAGCGAGCACGTGAGGCGAGTCGCCGCCCGCACGGCTGCCTGCACGGCCTCGGCGACGGCACGCGCCTTCACGAAGTCCGCCGCGACCTCGCCGACGTCGAGGTAGCCCTCGTCGAGCCCCGTCCGCTCGACGGTCGGCGTGATCTCCTGGACGGCCTTCCAGACGGCATCGGAGTAGGCCGAGTAGACGCGGTGCCGCGGCCGCACGAACACCGCCTGGGGGCAGCGCCTGAGCGCCTCGGCGCAGCTCATCGCCGAGTGGATCCCGTACCGCCGCGCGACGTAGTTCGCGGTCGCGACCACGCCGCGTCCACGCGGGTCGCCGCCGACGACGAGCGGCTGCGTCCGGAGCTCTGGCCGCTCGAGCTCCTCGACCGCGGCGAAGAAGGCGTCGAGGTCGAGGTGGGCGACGATCACGAGGCGGCGCTACTCGGCGAGCCGGCTCGTGCGCTCCGCGAGGGCGACGTCACGGTCGGTGATCGCCTGAGCGGTGTGCGTCCACCACCGGAGCGTGACGCGGTTGTAGTGAATCGCGATGTCGGGGTGGTGGTTCTCCGCCTCGGCGACCTCCGCGACGCGGTTGACGAAGTTCATCGCCCCGGCGAAGTCCTTGAAGCGGAACTCCCGCTCGAGCGCGCCGTCGACCTCCTCCCAGCCCTCCGGGTACTCGACGTTCATGGAGAGAAGTATGCAGGCCCTGCCCGGCACGGAAAACCGGTCGCTCGTCTCGACCGAATGGTCTTCGTGCCGGCGAGCCCGCCGAAAGGAGCCTCATGCGTCGACTGCCACTTGCCGTTCTCGCCGCTGTCGCGGCCGCCGTCCTCGTTACGAGCACGCTGGAGGCGGCCCCGCCGCCGCGAGGCACGATCAACGGGAGCGTCGGGCCCGGGTTCGTGATCTCCGTCTCCAAGCGGACGGTGAAGCAGGGCCGCTGGCGGCTCTCCGTCAACGACCGCTCGAGCATCCACAACTTCAAGATCACCGGCCCCGGGGTGCGGCGCCAGACATCGGTCGCCGGCACGGGCAGGACGGTTTGGACCGTCACGCTGAGGCCGGGGACCTACACGATCGTCTGCGTCCCGCACGCGGGCACGATGCGCATGACGATCAGGGTGAGGGCGTAGCTCAGATCGACGTCTCGGAGACGGTGATCACGCCGTTCTCGACCTCGCCGAGCAGCGACACCTCGGCGTCCGACCAGGTGACCTGGGCGAGCGAGGGGTCGCTCGTGCTCGTCAGGCCTTCGAGCGTCTCGAGGTCGAGCCCCTCGACGACGAGCGACGGCTCTCCGCACTGTGGCGGGTAGGACTCGAGCAGTGCCGTGCAGAGCCGGACCGGCTCGCCCTCGGGGGCGACGATGTAGCCCTTGACGGCGAGCGGACCCTCGAGGGTCGAGTCGATCGCCTCCTGGACCGAGAGCCCGCCGCCCGGGATCGGAGCTCCCTGGCTCGGCGGGGTGCCGGTGTCGGCGGGCGGGGCCGTCTCGGAGCCGCCGCCGCAGGCGGCGAGCGCGACGGCGACGACGGGGGCAAGTGCGCCGGCGTATGCGAGTCGTCTGCTCATGCTCGCTCAGACCGCCGAGTGCTGCTGGAAGTTCCCGCGCGGGTCGATCGGAACGAGCGAAGCGATGCCGGCGGACTCCTCGAACGCCGCCGCGGCGGCGAGCAGCGCGGCCTCGCCGCGGGGCCGCCCGACGAGCTGGAGGCCGACAGGGCGCCCGTCGGCCGTGAAGCCGCACGGGACCGAGATCGCGGGGCAGGAGGTGAGCGTGATCGCCGAGGTGACGCGAAGCCACTCGACGTAGTTGTGGAAGACCCCGCCCTCGAGCTCGCGGATCCAGCGTATCCCGACGGGGAAGGGAGCCACGCACGCGGCCGGGCACGCGAGCAGGTCGTGCGTCTCGAAGAACGCGGCGACGCGGTGGTAGATCGCCCCGCGGGCACGCTCTGCGCGGCCGATCTCCTCGGGCGTCAACCGCAGGCCGGCCTCGACGTTCCAGACGATGTCGGGCTTGAGATCGTCGCGGTTCGTCTCGAAAAGGGGGCCCAGGTCGGCGACGAAGCCGGCGGCCCTGAGGGTCTGGAAGGTCTGCGGAGCCTCCGAGAGGTCGGGACACGCTTCCTCGACCTCGGCCCCGAGGTCGGCGAACCTCGCCGCCGCCGCGGCGCACACGGCGCGCACCTCGGGCTCGACGGGC
>JBBILK010000252.1:0-5070 GCA_037444965.1 Actinomycetota bacterium
CGACGGCGCCTCGCTTGCCGCGCTCGCTCTGTGGTCGCGCGGATCTACGCCGAGCGCCTGAGGAGCGCGACCGCGAGCGCCGCGAGCCCCTCGCCCCGGCCCGTGAACCCGAGCCCGTCGGTGGTCGTCGCCCGCACCGCGACCCGCCCGGGCTCGACGCCCATCGCCGCAGCGAGCCGCTCCCGCATCTGGTCGCGTACCGGGGCGAGCCGCGGGCGCTCCCCGACGAGGACGCAGTCCGCGTTCACGAGCTCGTAGCCCTCCTTCCGCACCTCGGCGTAGGCCCGCTCGAGCAGCGTCAGCGAGGAGATCCCCGCCCAGACCGGATCGCCCGACGGGAAGAGCCAGCCGATGTCGCCGAGACCGGCGGCCCCGAGGATGGCGTCGATCAGCGCGTGAGCGATCACGTCGCCGTCGGAGTGACCGGCGAGACCGGCCGGCTCGTCCGGGAACTCGACCCCGCCGAGCACGAGCGGGACGCCCTCGACGAGCGCGTGCGCGTCGGCGCCGATCCCGACCCGGACGTCGCTCACCCGAGCGGCTCCTGCCGCCCGCGGCGGCCCTCGTAGACGGTCACCGTCCCGTACCCCGCCCGCCGGGCAAGGTCGAGCGCCTGCTCGAGCTCGTACCCGACGAGGTCGGGCGTGTGCGCGTCGGAGGCAGTCGTGATCGGTACCCCGTGCCGGTGGCAGGCGGCCAGGAACCGCTCGTGCGGGTAGATCTCGCCGACGGGCTTGCGAATCCCGGCAGTCGAGATCTCGGCCGCCACCCCGGCCTCCGCGAAGGCTCGAGCCGCTTCCTCGTAGAGCTCGTCGGCCACGCCCTCCCCCGGCCGGTCGCCGTAGATCTTCGCGAGGTCGGGGTGGGCCATGACGTCGACGCAGCCGCTCCGGGCGAGCTCGGCGAGGGAGGCGAAGTACCGGCGCCAGACCTCCTCGACCGACAGCCGCTCCCAGATCCCCGGCTCCTGATCGACGGCGACCTCGAGCACCTCGTGCACCGAGCCCAGCAGGAAGTCCCAGGGGTAGGGCTCGATCAGCTCCGCGAGCTCGTCCTGACGGCCGGGGACGTGGTCGACCTCGAGCCCGAGCTTGACGGGAAGCCCCTGCCGCTTCGCTTCGAGAACGGTGCCGACGTAGGTGTCGAGGTCGTAGGCGCACCGCTCGAGGTGGTACGTGAGGTGCCAGATCTCCCGCGTCTGCACGAAGTAGTAGACGTGCTCGGTGAAGCCGATCTCGTCGACGCCGCGCAGGCTCGCGGTCTCGAGGAAGCGCTCGACCGCCTCGAGCGTGTGAACGAGCGGCTCCGACCCGTCCCGGTTCTTCGGACCCCGCAGGTGCATGTGGTAGTCGACAATCACGAGCCCTCCGCCAGCAGTCTCTCGACCGTCTCGAGGTCGGCGGGGGTCGTCACCTTGAGCAGCCGCGGGTCGCCCTCGACGATCCGGATCCGGCCGCCGGCGAGCTCGACCGTGCCCGCGCAGTCCGTCGTGTCGTCGGAGACCGAGGCGAGGGCCCGGCGGAAGGTCTCGGCAACGAAGGCCTGGGGAGTCTGCACCGCGTACAGGCCCGCGCGATCGACGGTCTCGATCACCGTGCCGTCCGGTTCCGCCCGCTTGAGCGTGTCCGGAACGGCCAGGCCCGGGACGGCCCCGTCCCAGCCCTCGTCGAGCGGCCGGAGCACGCGCTCGATCACGGCATCCGTGATCAACGGCCGCGCGGCATCGTGGACGAGGATCACGTCCGCAGCTGCCGGAACCTCGCTCACGCCGATCCGCACGGACTCCGCCCGGCTCCTCGTCCCGCCCGTGACGCACGCGGCGACCTTGCCCGCTCCGATCTCCTCGGCGACGAGGATCGCGGGCTCCTCCCACCCCGGCGGGGCGGCGACGACGATCCCGTCGAGCCACGGCGAGCTGTCGAGCCGCTCGAGCACCTCCGCGAGCAGCGTACGGCCGCCGAGCGCGACGAACGCCTTCGGCCGGTCGGCGCCGAAGCGCTCCCCGCGCCCGGCAGCAACCAGTACAGCCCACCTGGACGGGGGCTGCAAGCCCTGCCTCTAGGACGCGAGCGGCGCCGTGTCGCTGACGCCGTCGAGCACCTGCTCGAGCCACCCGGCGGTCTCGTCCTCGTCCATGTCCCGGGCGTACATGAGCTCCGACGCGAGGATCTTCTTCGCCTTCACGAACATCTGCTTCTCGCCGGTCGAGAGCCCCTTCTCCTGCTCGCGGAGGGAGAGGTTCCTGACCACCTCGGCCAGCTCGAAGATGTCGCCGGTCTTCATCTTGTCGCGGTTGTACTTGAACCGGCGGTTCCAGTTCTTCGGCATCGTCGTGCCGCTGCCGTGCAGCACCTCGAGCACGCGCTCGACCATCTCCTCGTCGATCACCTTCCGGAGCCCGACGCGCTCCGCGTTCTCCGTCGGCACGTTGACCACCATGTCGTTGTGGAGGATCTGGATCGTCAGGTACTCGCGCTCCTCCCCCAGCACCGCCCGTAGCTCCTTCTGCACGACGGTGCCAGCGCCGTGGTGGGGATACACGACCTTATCGCCGACGTCGAACACGCCCTTCTCCCTCCTCTAGGCCGAAAAAAAACCCGCCAGGCTCCCGCGGAGCAACCTATTCTACCGGGAGCACCGGAAAAGATGCAAGTTTCCAGGGGTTTCGTCCCGCTCGCACGGGACGACACGGGCCGGACGGGTCCGCGGGCCGGACAGGTCCGGCCCCTACAGTTGGAGATACCTGTCGACGAGGTTGTGTTCTTGCAGGCGGCGGAGGCCTTCGCGGATCTCGCGGGCCCTGACCGTGCCGACGCCGTCGACCGCCTCGAGGTCGCGGTGGCTCGCGCGGATGATCGCGTCGAGCGAGCCGAAGTCCCGTACGACCTGCCGGACGACGGTCTCCGGGATGCGCGGAAGCTGCAGGAGAACACGGTAGCCGCGCGGCGCGACCGTGGTGTCGATCGGGTTCGTGTCGCGCGTGTAGCCGAGCAGGGTGAGGAGCGCCTCTGGGTCGAGGAGCTGCTGGTAGGGGAGCGCGGCGAGCTGCTCGAGGATCGCGCCGGCTCGCGCGGGCTCGGCATGCGCCTCGTAGTCGTAGACGACCGCCGCTTTCTCGCGGGGAACGTTCTCGAGCAGCTCGTCGAGCTGCATGCGGATCAGCCGCCCTTCCGCGCCGAGCTCGATGCAGTTCCGCTCGATCTCCTCCGCCATCCGGGTCGTCATCTCGGCGCGCTGCAGGACGACGATCACGTCGTCGAGCGTGACGGCGCCCTGGAACTCGAGGGCGGTCAGCCGCGTCATCCCCTGGTCGAGGCGCTGCCGGTACGTCTCGAGCGTGCCGACCGCCTGGTTGGTGCGCCCGAGCACGTCGGAGATCTCTCCCAGCTGGTAGCGCAGCTCGTCGACGAAGACGGTCACGGTCTCGCGCTGCTGGGAGATCGAGATCACGAGCGCCTCCGTCTGCTTGGCGACGCGCTCCGCCGTCCGGTGACGCGTGCCGGTCTCGTCGGAGGGGATGGTCGGGTCGGGCATCAGCTGGACGTTCGCGTACACGATCCGGTTGACGGCCGTGTTGACGATGATCGCCCCGTCCATCTTCGCCAGCTCGTAGAGGAGCTGGGCGGTGAAGGGCAGGTCGAGCCGCATCCCGCCCGAGAAGAGGAACGAGAGGCTCGAGGGCTCGCCGATCACGATCAGCGCGCCGAGGTGGGCGCGGATGATGTCGTCGATGCCCCCGCGCAGGGCGGTGCCAGGCGCGACCTGCTTGAGCGCCTGGAGGAGCTGCTTATCCTTCCTCGGGTCTGCCCGCATCGAGAGCCACGGTGACGGCCTGGCGGAGTGTTGCCGCCTCCGTCACGCGAAGTTTGCCACGACCCCGGGTTCCCTCAGGGACGATCGCCTCCGCGAGGCCGAGCTTCGCGCACTCCGCGAGCCGGCGCTCGGGCTGGGAGGCAGCACGCAGCCGGCCGGTGAGCCCGACCTCGCCGAAGCAGGCGACGGCCGGGCGGATCCGCGCCCGACGCGCGGCCGATGCGATCGCGAGCGCGACGCCGAGGTCGGCGCCCGGCTCATCGATGCGAACGCCGCCCGCGACGTTGACGAACACGTCGGCCTGGCCGAGCGGCAGTCCCGCGTGCCGGCCGAGGACGGCCACGATCATCGCGAGCCGCTTGGGATCGACGCCGGTCCCCACCCGGCGCGGCATGGCGAGATCGGTCGGCGCCACGAGCGCCTGGATCTCGAGCAGGAGCGGACGCGTTCCCTCGAGCGCGCACGTGACGACCGAGCCGGGCTGGTCGCTCTCGCCCCGGCCGAAGATCTGGGACGGGTCGGCGACACCTGCCAGGCCCTCGGAGGTCATCTCGAACACGCCGAGCTCGTTCGTCGAGCCGAACCGGTTCTTGACCGCACGGAGCACCCGATGGGCACGGTAGCGGTCGCCCTCGAACGCGAGCACGCAGTCGACGAGGTGCTCGAGCACGCGCGGACCGGCAACGGCACCGTCCTTCGTCACGTGGCCGACGAGGAAGGTGGCGATCCCGTGCTCCTTGGCGAGGCGGAGCAGCCGGCCGGTCGCCTCGCGCACCTGGGCCACCGAGCCCGGGGACGAGCCGAGGTCGGGTGCGTAGAGCGTCTGCACCGAGTCGATCACGCACACCTCGGGCCGCTCCCGTTCGAGCGTCGCGCAGACCGTGTCGAGGTTCGTCTCGGCGAGGATGCCGACGTCGCCGGCGCCGCCGAGCCGGTCGGCCCGGAGCTTCACCTGCGCCGCCGACTCCTCGCCGGTCACGAGAGCCGCCTTTCTGGTCTCGCTGATGGCCCGGAGAGCCATCAGCAGGAGCGTCGACTTGCCGATCCCCGGGTCACCGGAGAGGAGGACGAGCGACGCGGGCACGAGCCCGCCGCCGAGCACCCGGTCGAGCTCGGCGATCCCCGTCGGGATCCGCTCCGCGTCGGTCGCCGCGACCTCGGCGAGCGGGACGAGCGGCTGCGCCGCGGCGACCGCCGCAGACCCGTTGCGGCCCGCCGCGGTCTCCTCGACGAGCGTCCCCCAGCTCCCGCAGCCCG
>JBBILK010000253.1:0-399 GCA_037444965.1 Actinomycetota bacterium
CAAGGTCGACGCCACGCTGGTCAACCAGGGCAATTCGCCGCTGCTGTTGCGCGGCAACAACCCGGGCTACGACTACGCCACCATCCAGGGCGACCTGAACATCACCGGGCCGTTCACCGTCAACGTGCTCGGGGCCGAGCAGGAGGCGCTCGCCCGCCACTTCGCCGGCAGGCAGCAGCTCGAGCAGGTGGTCTGGGACGAGTCCGCCGGCACGCCCAGGCTCGCGGGCGCGCTCGCGGTCGTCGACTGCGCCCCGTTCGCCACGTACGACGGTGGCGACCACACGCTCGTGCTCGGGCAAGTGACCGCGTTCTCGTACCGGGAGGGCGACGCGCTCGGCTACTTCTGCGGTCGCTTCGTCAAGCTCGAGGCACCCGTCCTCGGGATCGAGTTCCTCGT
>JBBILK010000253.1:409-5066 GCA_037444965.1 Actinomycetota bacterium
AGCAATGCCGGCACGCACGGGTCAGGAGTACATCGAGGCGCTCGGCTCGAAGGCGATCACGGTCGAGCTCGGCGGCGAGCGGACGACCGGGCGCGTCACCGAGATCCCGGCCTTCAGGAACGTGATCTCCTCGTACGCGGCGCTGTACGACATGCAGCACGACCCGGAGCTCCTGGACGTGATGACCTACGAGTCACCGACCACCGGCGACCGCGTCGGCATGTCGTTCCTCCAGCCCGCGAGCGCCGAGGATCTCGTCCGCCGCCGCCGGATGATGCAGGTCTGGGCGCGGTGGTCGAACGGGATGCTCGGGCGCACCGGCGACTACCTGAACGCCTCGATCATGGCGATGGCGGGTGCCGCGGACTGGTTCGCGCAGGCCGACCCGAGATTCGCCGACAACGTCCGCGCCTACTACGAGTACGTGCGCGAGAACGACCTCCTGCTCACGCACACGCTGATCATGCCCCAGGCGAATCGGGCGAAGGCCGTGTCGCAGCAGGCAGACCCGTTCCTGGCCGCGCGCATCGTCGACGAGACCGACGCCGGCGTCGTGATCCGCGGCGCCCGCATGCTCGCGACGATCGGGCCGATCGCCGACGAGCTGATCGTGTTCCCCTCCACCGTCGTGCGCGCCGGCGCCGACGACGCGCCGTACATGTTCGCGGTCGCGGTTCCCTGCGACACGCCCGGCCTCCGCTTCCTCTGCCGCGAGAGCTTCGACCTCGGTCGCAGCCGCTTCGACCACCCGCTGGGTTCGCGCTTCGAGGAGATCGACGCCGTCGTCGTCTTCGACGACGTGCTCGTGCCCTTCGAGCGCTGCTTCATCCTGCGCGACGCCGAGCTCTGCAACGGGCTCTACACGGAGACCTCGGCCGCCGTGCACATGACCCACCAGGTCGTCACGAGGACGACCGCCAAGACGGAGTTCATGCTCGGGCTCGTCTCCCTGCTGACCGAGGCGATCGGGATCGAGGGCTTCCAGCACGTGCAGGAGAAGGTCGCCGAGGTGATCATCGCGGTCGAGATCGTCAAGGCGCTGCTCCGGGCCGCCGAGGCGGACGCGGCGCCGAACCGGTTCGGTCTCACCACGCCCGCCTGGGCACCGCTGAACGCCTGCCGCAACTGGTACCCGCGCCTCTCGCAGCGCTTCCCGGAGATCCTGCGCCAGCTCGGCGCAAGCGGGCTGATGGCGCTGCCGACGGAAGCCGACGTGCTCGGCCCGGCCCGCGAGGACGTCGAGCGGTACCTCCAGAGCGCGACGCTCGACGGGGCCGACCGGGTGCGCCTCTTCCGCCTTGCCTGGGACGCGTGCCTGTCCGCCTTCGCGGGCCGTCAGGCGCTCTACGAGTACTTCTTCTTCGGCGACCCCGTCAGGATGGCGGGTGCTCTGGTCGCGAGCTACGACCGGGAGCCCTACAAGGAGCGCGTGCGTGAGTTCCTGCGCCGCGCCGAGCCCCTGCTGGTGGAGTGAGCCATGGAGACCTCGAACGTCTTCGACATCGTCGTCGTCGGCTCCGGCTCGGCCGGCGCCGTCGTCGCACGCCGCCTCGCCGACGCGGGCGTGCGGGTCTGCCTGCTCGAGGCGGGCCTGCCCGACGACAACCCGGCAATCCACGATCCTGGGCGCCTGTTCGAGCTCTGGGACTCGCCGCAGGACTGGGGCTACCGCACCGTTCCGCAGGACGCCTGCCTCGGACGGCGGCTCCACCTGCCTCGGGGCAAGGTTCTCGGCGGCTCGAGCGCCCTGAACGGGATGATCTACGTGCGCGGCCACCGCAGCGACTACGACACCTGGGCCTACCTCGGCAACCCGGGCTGGGGGTACGACGACGTCCTGCCGCTCTTCAGGCGCTCCGAGGACTCCGACCTCGGACCGTCCGACTACCACGGAACGGGCGGGCTGCTGCCGGTCATGACGCGCTACGAGCCGCATCCCCTCACCGCTGCCGCCGTCGCGGCCGCGCAGGAGGCCGGCGTCCCGTTCAACGAGGACCACAACGGCCCCGACCTCGACGGCGTCGGCTACGCCCAGCTGATGATCAGGAACGGACGCCGCCAGAGCACGGCCGAGGCCTTCCTGCGTCCGGTGCTCGGGGCCGGGAACCTGACGGTCGTCACGGGAGCGCGGGCGCGACGACTCCGGTTCGACGGTCTGCGCTGCACGGGGGTCGACGTCGTGCGGGACGGAGCCGTCGAGACCGTCCGGGCCGAGCACGAGGTGGTCGTCAGCTGCGGCACGATCGAGTCGCCGAGGCTGCTCATGCTCTCCGGGATCGGCGACGGGAACGACCTGGAGCACCTGGACGTCGAGGTCCGCGTCGACCTGCCGGGCGTCGGGCAGAACCTTCACGACCACGTGCTCTCTCCCGTGATCTACGCTGCCGGCCGGCCGGTGCCGCCGGCCCGCTCCGGGCTGCAGCAGCTCCACGCCCACCTCTTCTGGCGGAGCCGATCGGGTCTCGTGGCGCCCGACCTCCAGCCGCTCGTCTTCCATCTACCGATGTACCTGGAAGAAGCGGGCATGCGCGGGCCGGCGGACGGGTTCACGCTCATGGCCGGGGTCATCCGCCCTGCGAGCCGCGGGTCGATCCGGCTCGCGCCGGGTGATCCCGACCCCGTGCTCCTGATCGACCCGGCGTACCTGAGCCGCGACGCGGACGTCGAGGCGCTGGCCACCGCTCTCGAGCTCTGCCGCGAGATCGGCCGGCAACCGGCACTCGCCGAGTGGGGACCGCGGGAGCTGTACCCGGGCGAGGCTGTACGCACCCGGGACGAGCTCCACGACTACGTCCGCGCGACCGCGATCACGTACCACCACCAGGTCGGCACCTGCAAGATGGGCGTCGACGAGCTCGCCGTCGTCGATCCCGAGCTCCGCGTCTACGGCGTCGAGGGCCTGCGCGTCGCCGACGCCTCCGTGATGCCGTACGTCACGTCGGGCAACACCCACGCGCCGGCGGTGATGATCGGCGAGAAGGCGTCGGACCTCGTCCTCGAATCGCTCTCGCGGGGCTCCGCGTGATCGTCGTCACGGGAGCGACCGGGCACGTCGGCCGGCTCACGGCGGAGACACTCGTCAAGCGCGGCCACCCGGTGCGGCTCGCCGTCCGCGATCCCGGGCGGGCGCCGCGGCTCGCGGGCGCGGAGGTCGTCGAGGCCGACTACGGCGACGCCTCCGCTCTCGCCAGGGCATTCCGCGAGGGCGACCGCGTCTTCATGGTCTCGGTGCACGAGGGGCCCGAGCGCCGCGTGGCGCTGCACCGCTCGTTCATCGAGACCGCGGCCCGTCAGGGCGTGGCGCAGCTCGTCTACCTCTCGTTCGTGAACGCCGGCCCGACCGCGACGTTCCTCCACGCGCGCTCTCACGGGGCGACCGAGGAGCTGCTCCGCCAGTCGGGCGTCTCGTGGACCTCGATCCGAAACGGGATGTACGGCGACCACGTGGCAGGCTGGTTCGACGCGGAGGGAGTCGCGCGCGAGCCCGTCGGCGACGGCCGGATCAGCTTCTCCTACCGGCCCGAGCTCGCGGAGGCGATCGCCGTTACGCTGACCGAGCCCGGGCACGAGCGCATGGTGTACGACATCACCGGCCCGGAGTCCGTGAGCCTCGCCGAGCTGGCGCAGATCGCCTCGGAGGTCACCGGCGAGCCCTACCGGTACGAGCCGCTCCCGCGCGAGGACTGGGAGGCGAGGTGGCGCGCCCGCGGCAAGGAAGAGTGGGAGATCGAGGCGGGCCTCACCTCCTTCGACGCGCAGCGCGCAGGGGAGCTGGACGTCGTCTCCGACGACTTCCGCAGGCTGACCGGCCGGGATCCCCTCACCGTGGCGGAGCTCATCGGTCGCCACGTAGACGAGCTGCCCCTCGGCCGCGAGCGCAGAAGCCGAGCCTAGAGCAGTACGACCAAGCCGTCGAGATGATGGGTTTCAGACCGGGGGTTCCGCACGCCCCCGGAGACCTTCACCGAGGTCCACAACTACCTCACGACCGGCTAGGAGACGAGCCAGCCGCCGTCCACCGGGAACGCGACGCCGGTGCAGTAGTCGGACGCGGGCGAGGCGAGGAACACGGCGACACCCTTGAGGTCGCCCGGCTCGCCGAGCCGGCCGAGCGGGATGCGCTCGGCGAGCGTGCGGCGGAGCAGGACGGCCTCCTCGTCGTCGGAGAACATGTGGCCTCCCGCGATCGCCGTCCGGATGTAGCCGGGCAGGATCGCGTTCACGCGGACGCCCTTCGGAGCGAGCTGCACGGCGGCGGTTCGCGTCAGCGAGAGGACGCCTCCCTTGGCGGCGGCGTACGGGTAGACGCCGAAGAAGCGGTCGCCGGTGACCGAGTAGAGCGAGCCGACGAGGATCAGCTTCCCGTAGCCGCGGGGGGTCATGCGACGCGTCGCCGCGCGCATCGTGAGGAAGACTCCGGTCAGGTTCACGTCCAGCACCTCGTGCCAGCCGGCGAGCGTCATCTCCTCGAGCGCACCGCCGGCGCCCGCGATCCCCGCGTTCGCGAAAGCGACGGTCACGGGGCCCAGGCGCTCGTCGACCGTGCGGAACGCCGACTCGAGCTCCTCCTCCGATGCGACGTCCGCGCGCACCGAGATCGAGCGCCCGCCGAGCCGGGCAAGGATGGACGTGTCAATCCGGGTTCGGGACCCTATGC
>JBBILK010000254.1:0-5058 GCA_037444965.1 Actinomycetota bacterium
AGCGCCTCGCCGAACAGCCGCCGGGCACGCGCGCGTTCGCCGAGCCGATGCGCCTCGACGATCTCGACGAGCAGGCCCGGCAGGGCGAAGCCGGTCATCGTCCCTGCGGAGCCGGCGTCGAGCTCGTGCAGGAGTGACACCCCACCGAGACCGCCGAAGGCGAGGAGCGACGGCGCGGCCTCGCGAAGGGCGGCGATCTTCGCTGCTGTCGGCGGATCCTCGACCTTGACGGCCGATCCGGGCGGAAGCTCGGTCGCGAGCGAGGCCAGGAACTCGACCGGCATCCTCGCACCGCTCACCTGCGGGAGGTCCTGGACGACGAGCGGTACGGACACGGACCCGGCGATGCGGGCGAGGTGCCGGCGCAAGGCCTGGCCGGCAACGCTCCCGGGAGGCGACGCGACCATCACCGCGTCCGCGCCGGCCCGCTCCGCGGAGCGCGCCCGCTCGACGCAGACGACCGTCGACGGATGGCTGACGCCGACCGTTACCTGGACGCGACCGTCGATCGCGGCGAGGAAGCCCGCCTGGACGCGCTCGCGCTCGGAATCGGCGAGGCGGTCGGCCTCGCCGAGGACGCCGAGGACGAGCGCTCCCTGGACGCCGGCCGCGACGACGTAGTCGGCGAGGGTTGCGAGGCTCGCCTCGTCGAGCGCCTCGTCCGGGGCGAACGGGGTCGCGACGACCGAGTGGACGCCGGCGGCGAGGCTCACGCGAGCGAGGTCGTCGCCCGGTCCGGAATCGTCTCGCTCGCGAGACCGAAGGCGGGACGGGACCCGGCGCCGATCCCGATCTCTCCCGAGTAGGGGTGGTCGGCGACGAAGTCCCAGTCGATGTCGACGCCGAGACCGGGGCCCTTCGGCAGCTCGATCACCGAGTCGTGGACGCGCGGCGGGTTCGTCACGAGCGCGGTCTGGATCGGGTTGTACGTGCGGTCGTACTCCAGCAGCGGTCCGTTCGCCGAGGCCGCGACGACGTGGAGGTTGGCGACGACGGTCAGCGCATCCGAGAACGTGTGCGGGATCAGATGCGCGTGGAAGCCGCCGGCGATGTCGGCGATCTTCTTCGCCTCGCTGATGCCGCCGCAGCGCGAGCCGTCGGCCTGGACGACGTCGATCGCCCGTGCCGAGAAGAACGGCATGAAGTCCCAGCGCGTGTACATGTTCTCGCCGGTGGCGATGCGGACGTCCAGCTTGTCGGCGAGGAACGCGTGCCCGTCGACGTCGTCGACGGGCAACGGCTCCTCGAAGAAGAGAACGCCCAGCCGCTCGAGCTCGCGCCCCACCTGTAGCGCGAGATGGCGCGTGTAGCACTGGTTCGCGTCGACGAGCATGTCGACGTCGTAGCCGACCTCGTCGCGGATCGCCCGCAGGGACTCGAGGTCGTTGCTCGGGTCGAGCCCCACCTTGACCTTGAACGCCACGAACCCCTCGTCGACGAACGCCCGCGCCTGAGCAGCCGCCTGTTCGGGCGGGGCCCAGTAGACGGAGCTGACGTAGAGCGGCTGCGGGTCGCGGACGGCGCCGCCGAGGAGCTCGTACACCGGCACCCCGAGGGCCTTGCCCTTGAGGTCCCAGAGGGCGATGTCGATCGCCGAGAGGATCGCGACCCCGACCGAGCGCGGCCCGTGCACCCGGACGATCGAGCCGTAGTAGATCTTGTCCCAGAGGTGCTCGATCCGGCTCGCGTCCTCGCCGACCAGCGCCTGCGCGAACGTGTTGTCGCAGAGGGAGGCGACCGAGCCGAGGTCGAGCGACGCGCTGCCGAACGAGCAGGGTCCGTAGCCCGCGATGCCCTCGTCGGTGGCGATCTCGACGAACGCCGCCTGCCGGCGCAGCTTGTAGCCGGCCCCGGAGCGCACACGGTGCTCCTCCGGAATCGGCACGTCGACGATGTGGGTCTTGACCCCCGTGATCTTCATCTAGCCCACCACCAGGCGGTACAGCTCCTCGAGCTCCGGCGGACCGATCGGTACGGGGTTCGTGACGATGTTCCGGCTCTTCATCGCATCCTCGACGAGCTGCGGGATGTCGACCCGGGTCGGATCGATCCCCCATTCGCGTAGCGTCGCCGGAATGCCGATGTCGGCGCAGAGCGCCCGCACCGCCTGGATGCCACGCTCGGCGGCCTCGTCCTCGGGCAGACCGGCGACGTCCTCGCCGAGCGCGTCGGCGATCGCGGCGAGCTGTGCGCGGCAGCCTGCCGAGATCACGCGGAGTCCTGCCGGCAGGAAGATGCCGTTCGCGACCCCGTGCGGCACGTGATGGCGCGCCGTCACCGGGGTCGAGGCGGCGTGGACGATCGCGTTCGCGTTCATGTTGAACGCGATCCCCGCCATCATGCTGGCCAGCATCGTCTGCGCCAGCGCCTCGGGATCGCCCGCCACGGCGGCGCGCAGGTTCGTCCCGATCATCCGGATCGCGCCGATGTTGATCGCGTCGAGCAGCGGATCCGATCCCCGGTTGACGAAGGACTCGATCGCGTGCGCGAGCGCGTCGATGCCCGTTGCGGCGACGACGGGAGCCGGAGCGGACAGCACGAGCTCCGGGTCGACGAGACCGACGTCCGCGGCGATCCTCCCCGGGGCGAAGATCACGAGCTTGAAGTCGTCGTCGGGGTCGGTGATGACCGCGACGGCGGTCACCTCCGAGCCGGTGCCGCAGGTGGTGGGGATGCACACGAGCGGCGGGACGCGCTCGGGCACGTTGCCGCTCCCCCGGTAGTCGCCGATCCAGCCGCCGTTTCGCACGATGATGCCGGCTCCCTTGGCGCAGTCCATCGAGCTGCCGCCTCCGAGGCCCACGATCCCGTCGCAGCCCTCCTGCTCGTAGAGCGCCGCGGCCTCGTGCACGTTCGTGGTCGTCGGGTTCGGCTCCGTCTCCGCGTAGACGGAGACACCGATGCCCGCGTCGCGGATCTGACCCGTGATCGCCGCGACAGTGCCGGCGGCCTCGAGTCCGCGATCCGAGACGACGAGCGCCTTCGTGACGCCGAGCTCTCGCAGCCGTTCACCGGCCTGGGCCGACGCGCCGCGCCCGTAGAAGAGCCTCGTCGGGCAATGGAACGGGTGAACGGAGTCCCAGGGCACAGGCGTCTCTACGAGGCGGCCGCCGCCGTCTCCTCGGGCCCCATCGCGTACAGGCCGAGCACGAACTTGTGGTTCCGGCTCACGATCTCCGCCATCAGCCGCCGAGCTCCGTCCGGGTCGCCCGCCTCGATCGCCTCGGCGAGCCGCCGGTGCGACTCGACGCTGATCCGCAGGTCTCCGAACCGGCGGATTGCCGCCTCGGCCCCGAGCTCCATGTCCTGCTTGAGCAGGGCTCGGATGTCGGTCATCGCCCGCAGCAGGTAGCGGTTGCCGGCCGCCTCCGCGAGAGCGAGGTGGAACTCGACGTCCGCGTCGGGGTACTCGTCCGGGCTCGCTGCCGCCGCGTCCATGTGCTCGACCGCGGCGCGCAGGCGCTCGACCTGCCCCCCGGAAGCTCGCTGCGCAGCCAGCGCGGCGAGCTGGAGCTCGATCACCTCGCGAGCCTCGATCAGCTCCTCGACCTCGCGACGCTCGAGGGGCGGGCCCGCCATCGGCGCCCGGGGCAGATCGCCTCCGGCGACCACGTACGTCCCCCGGCCGGCGCGGGTCTCGACGAGCCCGGCGCTGATCAGCATGCTGATCGCCTCCCTGACCGTGCCGACGCTCACCGAGTAGGCCGCGGCAAGCTCGCGATGACCGGGGAGCTGTGCGCCGGGCGAGAGGTCGCCCTGCACGATCCGGCGGCGCACCTCACCCGCGATCGCGGCGGGGAGGTTCTCCCGCCTGATCGGCCGGACGCTCATCGCTGTGCCACTGTTCGGATCACCGTCCCCGCGGCCGGGACGCTAACAAGTCTGCCGTGGCGTCGTCAAACAGGTCGGATGCAGGCGGCTCTCCCTGGACAACACCAGGTCACCCTGGTATTAGTGCCGCACTCCGCCGGTGTTCGGAGCAGCTTGACGCGGGCGGCGGCGAGGGGTTAGAAAACGTTTTCAACTCAGGGGAGCTTCCGAAGGAGAGCCGGAGGTCCCGGCAAGAGCTCGGAACCGAGGAGGAGGAATGGCTGGGAACAAGCTGGAGAGGATCAAGGAGTCGCTTCCGGGGGAGGAGCTGGTCAAGAAGCCGATCACTCGCCGCGGGCTGCTCGCGGGTGTCGGCGCCACGAGCCTCGGGCTCCTGCTCGCGGCCTGCGGCGGCGAGGAGGAAGCCGAGCCGACCCCGCCTCCCGCGGAGACGACGGCCCCGCCACCGGCCGAGACGGCGGCCCCGCCACCGGCCGAGACAGGCGTCACGCCGCCTCCGCCGACGGGCGAGGCGCCGCTGCACGAGGGCCTGGCCGAAGGCATGTACGGCGGGCCGACCGGTTTCCCGGGCGCCGAGCGCTACCAGTACCCGCTCGACTCCGAGGAGGGTCGCGCCATCCAGGCGCTCCGCCAGCTCAAGCAGGACGGCAAGGCGCCGGACAAGCTCATCGTCCAGGTGCTCAACTTCGCTAGGCCGCAGTTCGAGCAGGGCTTCCCCGAGGGCGCCGCTTCGCACGTCCAGCTCTTCGAGGAGGAGACGGGGATCAAGATCGAGTTCGTCGAGACGGAGCCGGCCTCCGAGTACCAGGAGAACCTGCGCAACGCGTCGACGAAGAACGGCAGCTTCGACCTCGTGACGACGGCGATCGAGGAGCTCGGCGACTTCGCCGAGGCCGGCCTGCTGCTCAACCTCGACGAGTACGTCGCGAAGTACCAGCCGAGCTGGCTCGACCCGGAGTTCGGCTACGCCGGCGGCGAGCCGACCGTGAACCTGTTCACGAAGTACAAGGGCTCGACGTACGCGGTCGCGTTCGACAACGACACGCAGCCCTACTTCTACCGCTCCGACCTGCTCGAGAGCCCGGAAGAGCAGGCCGCGTTCGAGGACAAGTACGGCCGGCCGCTCGAGTTCCCGCTCACCTGGGAGGATCACGACCAGGTGGCCGAGTTCTTCACGCGCCCCGACCAGGACGTCCCGCTCTACGGGGACGTCAACACGCTCGCGCC
>JBBILK010000255.1:0-5030 GCA_037444965.1 Actinomycetota bacterium
GTACTCGCTCGTCACCCAGCAGCCGCTCGGCGGCAAGGCGCAGTTCGGCGGTCAGCGGTTCGGCGAGATGGAGGTCTGGGCGCTCGAGGCGTACGGGGCTGCCTACACGCTCCAGGAGATGCTCACGATCAAGTCGGACGACACCGTCGGGCGGGTGAAGGCGTACGAGGCGATCGTGAAGGGCGAGAACATCGCCGAGCCGTCCATCCCGGAGTCGTTCAAGGTGCTGCTGAAGGAGATGCAGTCCCTCGCGCTCGACGTGCAGGTGCTCTCGGAGGAGGGTGCCGAGGTCGAGGTTCGGGAGGAGGAGGACGAGCTGCTGCGCGCGGCGGAGGAGCTCGGGATCGACCTCTCGCCCGGCTCGCTCCGGGCCGCTGCCCGACCACCCACGGCCGAGGAGGTCGAGGAGGGCCAGGAACGCGTCGACGAGACCGGTGAGCTGACCCTTCCGGCCGACGAGGATCTCGGCGATCTCGAGGAGCTGGAGGTCGAGGGCGAGGAAGTGGGATTCCTCCCCGAAGCCGAAGGCCTAGGTGAAGAAGTCGAGGAAGTCTGAGCGATGAAAGGGACCCGCTTGAACCGATTCCTCTCTATCGATCAGTTCGACCGGAGGTCGAAGTGATCGACATCAACAATTTCGACGCGATCCGCATCGGGCTGGCCTCGCCGAAGCAGATCCGCGACTGGTCGTCGGGCGAGGTGACGAAGCCTGAGACGATCAACTACCGGACGCTCAAGCCCGAGAAGGACGGGCTCTTCTGCGAGCGCATCTTCGGGCCCACGAAGGACTGGGAGTGCTACTGCGGCAAGTACAAGCGCGTCCGCTACAAGGGCATCATCTGCGAGCGGTGCGGCGTCGAGGTGACGCGCCAGAAGGTGCGCCGCGAGCGGATGGGGCATATCGACCTCGCCGCGCCGGTCTCGCACATCTGGTTCTTCAAGGGCGTCCCGAGCCGGATCGGGTACCTGCTCGACATCGCTCCGAAGGAGCTCGAGAAGGTGCTCTACTTCGCGGCCTCGATCGTCACGACGGTCGATTACGAGAAGCGTGCGGCCGATCTCGCCGACCTCGAGGACAAGGTTCGCGGGGAGTCCGAGCGCATCGCCGTCGACCGGGACGAGGCCCTCGCCGCCCTCGAGCAGCGCCTCGCCCGCCGCCGTGAGTACTTCACGAAGGGCAAGGAGAAGGACTTCGACGAGGACGACGAGTTCTGGGCACGCGGTCTCGCGGCCTGGGCGGAAGAGCAGGCGCTACCGACGCTCGAAGATGCTCGGAAGCTGGTGGCGGGGATCTTCGCCGGTCTCGCCGCGCAGATCACGACGGAGGACTCGAAGAAGATCCGGGAGCTGATCCGGCGGGCGGCGATCCGAGACGACCGCGCCGATCTGACCGCCCGCGATCTCGACTCGGTCACGCAGGCGACGGTTCAGATCCGGGACGCGGTCGGTCCGCTCAGCACCGAGGCGGAGAAAGCCTCGGGGTCGAAGAAGGGCGCGATCACGAAGCACATCAACAGGATCCAGGAAGCGCTGCTCGCGGGCGAGGCGCTGTCCGCGGAAGACGCCGAGCTCGTCGCGAGCATCGACGCCAGGAACCTCGAGAAGGCGCGAGAGCTCGGGAAGGGACTCCTCAGGGAGCTCCTCGAGACGGCTCCTCTTCACGAGACGCCGGAGGCGATCCGCGAGCTCGCGAACGACCTCTGCCTGAAGGCGGAGGCGCGCATGCAGAAGGAGGAGCTGGACGCCATCCAGCAGTGGTGTCTGAAGGTGCGCGAGATGTACCTCGACATCGAGTCGCGGCGCGAGGACGCGCGCGAGGCTGCGGTCGACTCCGTCCGAAGGCTCGAGGAGACGTGGGCTCGCTTCCGCGAGCTCGAGCCGAAGGAGATCGTCGGCGACGAGCTGATCTTCCGGGAGATGAAGGAGCGGTTCGGCTCCGCGTACGGATTCGGCGTCTACTTCGAGGGCGGCATGGGAGCGGAGGCGATCCGGGACCTCCTGAAGGCGCTCGATCTCGACGGGGAGGCGGAGTCGCTCCGCGAGACGATTCGCACCTCGAAGGGGCAGAAGCAGCAGCGGGCAATCAAGCGGTTGAAGGTCGTGAACGCCTTCATCAAGTCCGAGAACAGGCCCGAGTGGATGATCCTCGACGCCGTCCCCGTGATCCCGCCGGAGCTCCGGCCGATGGTGCAGCTCGACGGCGGTCGCTTTGCCACGAGCGACCTGAACGACCTCTACCGCCGGGTGATCAACCGGAACAACCGCCTCAAGCGACTGCTCGATCTCGGCGCGCCCGAGATCATCGTCAACAACGAGAAGCGCATGTTGCAGGAGGCCGTCGACGCTCTCTTCGACAACGGCCGCCGCGGCCGGGCCGTCACCGGCCCGGGCAACCGGCCGCTGAAGTCGCTCTCGGACATGCTCAAGGGCAAGCAGGGGCGATTCCGGCAGAACCTGCTCGGCAAGCGCGTCGACTACTCGGGCCGCTCCGTGATCGTCGCGGGGCCTCAGCTCCGGCTGCACCAGTGCGGACTGCCGAAGCTGATGGCGCTCGAGCTCTTCAAGCCGTTCATCATGAGCCGGCTCGTCGAGCGGAAGGCGGTCCAGAACATCAAGGCGGCGAAGAAGTACGTGGAGTCGATGGCGCCGGAAGTCTGGGACGTGCTCGAGGAGGTGATCGCCGAGCACCCGGTGCTGCTGAACCGGGCGCCGACGCTCCATCGGCTCGGTATCCAGGCGTTCGAGCCGGTCCTCGTCGAGGGCAAGGCGATTCAGATCCACCCGCTCGTGTGCCACGCGTTCAACGCCGACTTCGACGGCGACCAGATGGCCGTCCATCTCCCTCTCTCCGCGGAGGCCCAGGCCGAGGCGCGCATCCTCATGCTGTCCGCGAACAACGTCCTCTCACCGGCGCACGGGAAGCCGCTCGCGACGCCGACGCAGGACATGGTGCTCGGCGGCTACTACCTCACCTACTGCGCGCACGAGCTCGGGAAGATCGCGGCCGAGGAGCTCGACCCCAGGCCTCGCCGGTTCGCTTCCGAGGACGACGTGATCCTCGCGCTCGAGGCCGGCCAGGAGGGCGTCGGCCTCCAGGACCCGATCGAGTACCGGTGGAACGGCGAGCTGCTGCTCACCACGCCCGGACGGGTGATCTTCAACGAGGAGGTCTCCCGGGCGGTCGAGTCGGCGCTCGGCGACGCGTACGACCGCACCCGCTTCCAGTTCCACAACAGGACGCTCGGGAAGAAGGAGATGAGCGACTTCATCTCCGAGCTCGTCGACGAGTTCGGAGCGACGCGCGTCGCGGTCGTGCTCGACAAGATCAAGTCGCTCGGGTTCGACTACGCGACGAAGGCCGGGATCACGATCTCGAAGAACGACATCGTGATCCCGCCGAACAAGGAGGAGATCCTCGCGGCGTACGAGGAACGCGTGCAGCGGATCGAGCGGGACTACGAGCGCGGCCTGATCACGGAGGACGAGCGCCACGAGTCCATCGTCAACGTCTGGACGGAGGCGACCGACAAGGTCGCGGACGCCATGGAAGAGACGATGTGGGAGCTCAATCCGATCTACATGATGGCCAACTCGGGAGCCCGCGGCTCCTTCAAGCAGATCCGCCAGCTCGCCGGCATGCGTGGCCTGATGGCGAACCCGAAGGGCGAGATCATCGAGCGGCCGATCAAGTCGAACTTCATGGAGGGCCTGTCGGTGCTCGAGTACTTCATCTCGACCCACGGCGCCCGCAAGGGCCTCGCCGACACGGCGCTGCGCACGGCCGACTCCGGCTACCTGACCCGACGCCTCGTCGACGTCTCCCAGGACGTGATCGTGCGGGAGGAGGACTGCGGCACGACCGAGCTGATCGAGCTCCCGCTCCTCGCCTCCGAGGGAGGCCTCAACCGCTCGCTCGCCGGGCGCGTCCTCGCGGCAGACGTCAAGAAGCCGCTCAAGGACGGCAAGCCCGGGAAGACGGTGCTCGCCGAGGCAGGCGAGGTGACGACGATGAAGGTCCTCCGTCGTCTCCGCGACGAGCTCGGAGAGCAGGCCGAGAGCTTCCGGGTGCCGGTCCGCTCCGTCCTCAAGTGCAGGAGCGAGTTCGGCGTCTGCCGCAGCTGCTACGGCGTCTTCCTCGCCACGGACGAGATGTGCGAGATCGGCGACGCCGTGGGCATCATCGCGGCACAGTCGATCGGTGAGCCGGGAACCCAGCTCACGATGCGGACGTTCCACACGGGCGGTGTCGCCGGAGCGGACATCACGCACGGGCTCCCGCGCGTGGTCGAGATCTTCGAGGCGCGCAACCCGAAGGGCGCCGCAGCCCTCGCCGCGGTCGCCGGCCGGGTCTCGGTCGAGGACACCGACCGGGGTCCGAAGGTGACCATCGTTCCGACCGAGGCCGGGGAGGGCGAGAGCGCCGAGGTCCCCTACCAGTTCCCGCGCCGGACGCGGCTGCTGGTGGCGAGCGGCCAGGTCGTCGGCGCCGGCGATCCGCTCCACGAGGGCTCGCTGAACCCGTCCGAGCTGCTGAAGCTGAGGGGAGCGACGCCCACCGAGCTGTACCTCGTCGAGGAGGTGCAGAAGGTCTACAAGTCGCAGGGCGTCGACATCCACGACAAGCACATCGAGCTGATCGTGCGCCAGATGCTGAAGAAGGTGCGCATCCTCACCTCGGGCGCGACCGACTTCCTGCCCGGGCAGATGGTCGACCGCGGCACGGTCGAGCGCGAGAACGAGCGGGTGAAGAAGGAAAAGGGCGCCCAGGCGACCTACGAGCCGATGATCCTCGGCATCACCAAGGCCTCGCTGGCGACCGAGTCCTTCCTCTCCGCCGCCTCCTTCCAGGAGACGCCCAAGGTGCTGACCGACGCCTCGATCGAGGGCAAGGTCGACCGCCTGCTCGGCCTCAAGGAGAACGTCATCATCGGCAAGCTGATCCCGGCGGCGACCGGCCTCAAGAGCTATCGCAACGTCGAGATCAAGCCGAGCGACAAGGTCCCCGCGTCCGCGCTCGTGCGGCCGCAGAC
>JBBILK010000256.1:0-5017 GCA_037444965.1 Actinomycetota bacterium
CCCAGTTCGCGCTGCCCGGGGCGGTCGAGCGGTTGCGCGAGCAGCCTGGAGAGGACGGGGTGCTCGTGCTCGCGGCGGCCGACCCGGCGCAGCCCTACGGCGCGGCGCTGCCCTGGCCGAAGCGCGCCGGCGGCAGGGCCTCGCGGGTGGCGGGCGCGTACGTCGTCAGCCTCGGCGGCGAGGCGGCGCTGTTCGTCGAGCGCGGCGGCCGCTCGCTCCTGCCGCTTCGCGATCCCGACCCGGACTGGCTGCGCCCGGCGCTCGAGGCGCTCGTTGCGCAGGCTGGGAAGCTGGGGCCGAAACGGCTCGCGGTCGAGCGCTTCGACGGGGAGCCGGTGACCGAGACCGAGGCGCTCGACCTGCTCGTCGCCGCCGGCTTCAAAGCGGGCCCGAGACGCGCCGTGCTTCGCGCTCGCTGAGGTTACGTCGGCGAGAGCTCGGCCGCGATCGCCTGCGCCAGCAGCCCGTGCGCAGTGTCGCGATCGAGGCGGTCGAGCAGGACCTGCTCGCCGAGGCCGTCGACGAGCGCGCAGAGGCGGACGGCGGCGGCGGCGGCGCCCGCCTCGACCCCGCACGCCTCGAGCGCCTCCTCGACGCTCTCGACCCACGCGTCGTAGCTCGCCGAGACCGCGGGACGGAGCGACGGGTCGTGGATCGCGGCCCGGCGCAGCTCGAGCCAGACGCCCCAGTTCGTTCGCACCGCGGGCTCGTCGTCGAGGTAGGCGCCGAGCAGGCACGTCAGGCGCGCCCGCGGGGTCGCGCAGGCCGGGAGGAGGGCGTCGACGTGGCGGTCGACCTCGACGTCCGCGTACTCGAATGCCTGGCGCAGGAGGTCGGCGCGGGAGCTGAAGTGGTAGTGGACGAGCGTGCGGGAGACCCCGGCGCGGTCCGCGACGTCCCGCATCCGCAGGGCGTCGGCGCCGTGCTCGCAGATGACGGCGCAGGCGGCCGCGAGCAGGTCGGTCTGGCGCTCCGGCGGCGCCGTTCTCACGGGCCGAGCTCTCCGGCCAGGTGATCGAACACGAGCCGCTGGAAGCGGGCGATCAGCCGCTCGGACTCCGGCATCAGGCGGCCGTGCGGCACCGTCCCGGAGTCGAGCCCCGCCTGGACGGCGGCGATCAGCGCCAGGTCCTCGTCGTTCACCTGGTCGTTGAAGTCGACGATCTGCTGGATCTCCTCCTCCGACACGCTGTCGGGGAAGAAGTAATGGCTGGACGCGGCCATCGTGGCCGGTCCGGTCGGGCACCAGGCGTACACCATCAGGTTCGGCGGCCCCGGGACGATGTCGATCGACGTGTTCGGGAAGATCAGGTGGTACTGGGACTCCTCGATCTCGCCGCCCGGGAGCAGCGGCTCGCCGGCCGGGTGTCTCGCCGGGCCGTACTGGCTCATCGTCAGGCCGGCAGCCTCGAGCAGGTAGCGCTCCGGGTCGACGTCGATCGCCTGCGAGAAGCTCGGATGCGCGACCGGGCAGTGGTAGCACTCGAGGTAGTTCTCGACCGCGTTCTTCCAGTTCCCCTGCGCCTCCCAGTCGATCGAGCGGCGCAGCCGCAGCGTCGAGAAGTCGATGCCCGAGCGCTCGATCCGCTCGGGAACGGTCCCGAGCGCGTTCGCGAGCGGCTCGCACCCGGGATCGGGATTCACGAAGATGAACGGGCCGTACACCTCCGTCTCGAGCGGTCGCAGTCCGAGCTCCTCGAAGGCGAACGCGGCGTTCTCCTCGCGCACGCGCGGCGCGCTCTTCAGGCAACCGTCGAGGCCGAACGTCCACGCGTGGTACGGACACTGGAGCGTGTTCCGTCGCCCGCGCCCCTGGACGATCAGGTGGGCCCGGTGGCGGCACACGTTCACGAACGCCCGTACCTCGTCGCCGTCGCGAACGACGACGACCGGGATATGACCCGCTCTGGCCGAGAAGTAGCTTCCGTGCGCGTCGAGCCACTCGACCGGACCGGCGTACTGCCAGGTGCGGGCGAAGATCCGCTCCCGTTCGAGCGCCCACACCTCGGGATCGGAGTACCAGTCCGCGGGGAGCGTGTGGCCCCGATCGAGCAGCGTGTCGAGCCCCGGGTCGAGCAGCATCGTGTCTCCTTTCCTGACTGACATGTCAGTCAGGAAAGCATAGAGGCTCGAACGTTCCCTCGCAAGTCCGCCTCGCCCTCGCAGAGCGAGGCATGATTCCCGTCGTATGAGGGCGGAGGACTGGGATCGCAAGTGGCGGGACGAGCGTCCTGAGCCGCGCACGGAGCCGAACCGCTTCCTCGTCGCCGAGGTCGAGCGGATGCCGCCGGGCCGTGCGCTCGACCTCGCCTGCGGCGCGGGCCGGAACGCCGTCTGGCTGGCCGAGCAGGGGTGGAAGGTGACCGCCGTCGACTTCTCCGAGGTCGGGCTCGCGCACGCACGGCGGCTTGCCCGCAGCCGCGGGGTCGACGTCGAGTGGGTCTGCGCCGACGTCCTCGGCTGGATGCCGCCGGAGAGTGCCTTCGACCTCGTCGTCCTCCTCTACCTGCAGCTGCCAGCCGCCGAGCGGCGGCAGGCGCTCGCCCGGGCCGCCACGGCGCTCGCGCCGGGCGGAACGCTCCTCTTCGTCCCCACGACCTGCGCAACCTGGCCGAGGGCTGGGCCGGACCGAAGAGCCCCGAGGTGCTGACGACGCCCGAGGAGGTCGCCGCCGAGCTGCCGGGGCTCGTGATCGAGCGGGCCGAGTGCGTCTCGCGGCCGGTCGAGGACGAGGAGGGCGAGCACGTCGCGATCGACACGCTCGTCCGCGCCTCCAGGCCGCGTGCCTGAGGGAGACAGCCTGCACCGGATCGCGGAGCGTCTCCGCGTGCTCGAGGGCGAGATCGTCTCGGTCGAGGCGCCGCATCCCCGGGCGGCCGCGCTCGGGATCGCGCCCAGGCTCGACGGCCGCCGCGTCGAACGGGTCGAGGCCGTCGGCAAGAACCTCCTCCTGCGCTTCGAGGGAGGGCTCGTGCTGCGGAGCCATCTCCGCATGCGCGGCCGCTGGCAGCTCCAGGCTCCGGGGATCGCACCGCCCGGCCGGCCCTGGCTCGTGCTCAGGAGCACGGGGGCGCAGGCCGTGCTGTGGCACGGGCCGCTGCTCGAGCTGGGCGGGCAGGGCGTCGCGCGGCTCGGGCCGGACATCATGGCCTCGCCGCCGGACCTCGGAGGGATGCTCGGGCGGCTACGCCGGACCGAGCAGCGGCGCGAGGTCGGGGAGGCTCTGCTCGACCAGCGGCTCGTCGCGGGCATCGGGAACATGTGGAAGGCGGAGGCGCTCTTCTCGGCGCGGGTCTCACCCTGGCGGCGGCTCGCGGAGCTGACGGACACGGAGCTCGAGCGCATCCTCGCGGCCGCGTCGGAGGCGATGCACTCGGGGAGGCGCCGGCGTGACGTCTACCGCCGTGCCGGCCTGCCCTGTCGCGTCTGCGGGGCGTCGATCGCCTCCGGTCCGCAGGGTGACGGCGCCCGGAGCGCGTACTGGTGCCCGGGCTGCCAGGGAGGAACCGGCGAGCCGAAGGCGTAACCGTCCCGCGTGGGCAGGCGGGCCGTCCGATCCTCGATCCTCTACAGCGCGCTTCGCAACTTCTGCCTCGGCTCGTTCTTCGCCCTCGCCGAGGAGCTCGACTCCGGCGCCGACATGCCCGTCGCGCTCGAGGAGCACGGCGGGCCGAACCGGCCGACGCTGTACGAGTACCGGCCCCTCGTCGGCGCGTTCGTCGAGCAGCGCGCTGGCTGGCTGGCAAAGCGGGAGGACGCGCTGGCCGCGCTGGCAGCGCTGAAAGACGAGCCGGCGGCGGGCATCTTTGCGCGGGCGCATGCAAGCGAGCGGGCGGGGGAGGACGACGCGCTCACGAGGACGATCCTGATCCCTCTCCTCGAGCGAACCGCCGAGCGCTGCGGCGGCTTCGACTGGGACGACGCAGCCTTCGACCGAGCCTACGGAGAGCTCGAGTCGTCCCTCTTCGGCGAGCGCAGGTCGTATGCCGCGCTCACGCCGATCGTCGGCCTGACCGCCGGGGGCGAGATCGAGCTCGGACCTGGACTGCGCGTGCGACCGGCGGCCGCCGGCGAGTTCTCGGCGCACTGGCCGGAGGCGTCGCGGCTCCTCCCGCGAGACTACGGCCGCGAGCTCGACCGCACGCTCCTGCTCGAGCTCGAGCGCGATCTCGACGCGGCCTCGCCGGAGGTACCGGATGCACCGGCGGAGCTCGGTCGCGCCGTCAGCGCGCTCCGGCTCGCGGCGCCTGGAGCAATCGCGGCCGGCCCCGTGCTCTTCGAGCGGCTCGACTGGCGTCCGTACAACATCCGGCCGGTGCCTCCGCTGGCGGCGCAGGTGCCGCCGGGGGAGGCGACGCGCCTCGACGCCTTCCGCGGACGCCTGGCGGCGGAGATCGTCAAGCACCTGGCCGAGGGGCGGGCCGACCAGGACGTCCTCGAGGCGCTCGAGCGGTTCGAGATCGCGCTCTTCAGCCGGGGCCCGCTGCGCGCCGAGGAGCTCCGGGAGGCGCTCGTACTGCTGCTCGGCGGCGACGAGGGCGCCTGGGCCGCAACCATGCGGGCCGCCGCGCTGCTCGGCGAGACGGCCCAGGAACGGGCCGAGCTGGCGCGTGCGCTCCGCAGCCTCGTCGACGGCGACGGCCCCGGGTCGAGGGCCGAGGACACCGTCCGGCGTGCCCTGGTCGAGGCGCTGCTGTCGGAATCACGCGAGGCGCTCGTCACGGCGCTCGACGATGCGCTGCTCGGCCTGCGACCGCGGCCGCAGGTGACGGCCGCCGCGCGCATGCTCGCCGCCGGGTAGGCGTCTCGGCACGCTCTCGCCGGCATACCGGCACGGTCCGGCACAGACTCGTGCGCGGGTGCGGAGTAGCCTCGGATCATGGACGAAGCGAGGCGGATCCTCGAGCGGCTCGACCGGATCGACGCGCTGCGGGCGGCCGGAGCGGACGCGGCCACGCTCCTCTGCGAGCTGCGGGCGCTCGTTCGAGAGGGTGAGGCCTGGGTCGAGGCGGAGGGG
>JBBILK010000257.1:0-5015 GCA_037444965.1 Actinomycetota bacterium
GATCTCGCAGACGTCGGCTCCGAGCGCGGCCGCCATCGCCACGGCGGTCGCGTCCGAGCCGCCGCGGCCGAGCGTCGTCACGTCGTCCTCGGTCGACACGCCCTGGAAGCCGGCCACGATCGCGACCCGGCCCGCCTCGAGCGCCTCGCGCACGCGGCGGGCGCGCACCTCGACGATCTTCGCCTTCCCGTGGCTCGTGTCGGTGACGATCCCGGCCTGCGAGCCCGTGAACGAGATCGCCTTGCGCCCGAGGTCGATGATCGCCATCGAGAGGAGGGCCATCGAGATCCGCTCGCCGGCGGTCAGCAGCATGTCGAGCTCCCGCTCGTGCGGCCGCTCCGACACCTTGGCCGCGAGCTCGAGCAGCTCGTCGGTCGTGTCCCCCATCGCCGAGACGACGACGCAGACGCGATCGCCCGCCTCCGCGGTCGCCACCACGCGCTCGGCGACGCGCTTGATCCGCTCGGGGTTGCCGACCGAGGTGCCGCCGTACTTCTGGACGACGAGAGCCACGGCCGCAGGCTAGCCGTTCCGGTTTCAGAGCGAAGATATGACAGGTCTATTACAGTTTAAGGCATACCATGAAGCCCAATGTGAGACGTACCTCGCTCTACCTCGACATGAAGCTGCTCGACGAGGCGCGCGCCGAGCTGGGCACCAGGAACATGACCGACACGATCCACGCGGCACTTCGCGAGGTCGCTCGGCGCGCGGCATTGCGCAGCCTCGCGGAGTGGGATTTCAGCCACCTGCCGCCCGACTGGCACCAGCAGATCGAGGAGGACGAGCACGCGAAGGACTGGCCGGAGTGATCGAGCTCGCCGACACGAGTGCGTGGATCTCGAGCCAGCGACGCGCCGACACCCGCAGCGAGTTCGGCGCTCTGGTGGCGACCGGAGAGATCGCAACGTGCGATGCCGTGACGATGGAGCTCCTCCGTCAGACGCGTGATGCTCGCGAGTTCGGAGAGCGCCGCGCCGAGCTCGAGTACCTCCGGCGCTGTCCCATCTCCGAGCGTACCTGGCGCCGCGCCACGGACGTGATGCATGCGCTCGTCGAGCGCGGCCCGCTGCATCATCGCCAGGTACCGATTCTGGATCTGCTGATCGCAGCGGCAGCCGAGGCTGCGGAGGTCCCCGTCCTCCACTACGACAGCGACTTCGAGCTGATCGCGGAAGTCACCGGCCAGCCGGTGCGGGCGATCGCGCCGCTCGGGTCGCTCTGAGCTAAGCCGCGACAGCCTCGTCGAGCTCGCGGTGGAGCTTCGCCAGGTCGCGGTGTGTGTGCCGGTACGTCACAGCACTGTCACGACGCCCGGTCCTCGGCCTCCTCGGCCTCCTCGGCGGGCTTCCACTCCGCCTCGGGGAGGAACTCGACCTCGAGCAGCTCGATCCTCGGGCCGTCGACCTCGATGACCTCGAAGCGCAGGCCGTCCCAGACCACTTCGTCGCCCTTCTCGGGGGCCCGGCCGAGCTCGCCGAAGACGAAGCCGGCGAGCGTGTGGTAGTCCTCCTGCGAGAGATCCTGGCCGAACTCCTCGTTGAAGTCGTCGATCGGGAACGTCCCGTCGACCCGGATCCGCCGCTCGTCGAGGCGCAGCACCGAGTCGTCGGGCATGTCGTACTCGTCCTCGATCTCGCCGACGATCTGCTCGAGCAGATCCTCCAGGGTCACGATCCCCTGGGTCGAGCCGTACTCGTCGACGACGATCGCCATGTGCAGCTTCTCGCGCCGGAACTCGGTCAGGAGCGGGCCGAGGTCCTTCGTCTCGGGCACGAAGTAGGCCGGCCGGAGGAGGTCCCGGATCACGACGTTCTGGATGCCTTCCGAGTAGAGCGCCGAGAAGAGATCGCGAACGTGGAGGATGCCCACGATGTCGTCGAGCGTCTCGCGGTAGGCGGGGTAGCGGGTGTACGGGGAGTCGATCACGGCGGCGAGGCACTCCTGCGCCGGCAGGTCGGCCGGGACGCCCACGACCTCCGGCCGCGGGACCATCACGTCGTGGACCTCCTTCTCGGCGAAGTCGAAGACCTTGTAGATCATCTCCTCCTCCGCCTCCTCGATCACGCCGGTCTCCTCCGCCTCGGCGAGCATCGTCCGCAGCTCCTCCTCGCTGCGAACCACGAACCCGGCCGGCACCGTCTTCTGGCCGAAGACCCGCAGGATCGCCTTCGCCGATCCCTGCAGCACGACGACGACCGGGTGGGCGATTCGCTGCATCACGTCGACGGGAACGGCGACGAGCATCGCGATCCGCTCCGCGTGCTGCAGCGCGAACGCCTTCGGCACGAGCTCGCCGACGACGAGACCAAGATAGGTCAGGATCGCGAACGAGAGGATGAACGATCCCGTCGCGCCGAGGTAGGGGTCGAAGAAGTGCGAGATCAGGGGCTCGCCGATGGCGCCGAGGAGGATCGAGAAGATCGTGACCCCGATCTGGACCGTGGAGATGAACCGAACCGGCTCCTCCATCAGGCGCAGCGCGACGCTGGCGCTTCGCTTCCCCTCCTTCGAGAGCTCGCCCAGCCGCGCTCGCCGCGCGGTCACGAGCGCGTACTCGGCGACGACGAAGTACGCGTTCCCCAGCACCAGGAGGAACACGAGGAAGATTCGAAGGCCGTCGCTCATGCCCCGCCTCGCGGGGCGCGACTACTAGGCGGAAGCTCGCCGTCCAAGTTGCACGGCGAGTATAGCCGCCCCTGCGGCGCACCTTCTCTCCGTCGAACATCTGTTCTATACTCGGCGGGTGCCTCGCGCCTCCTACCTCGAAGACGCGTGCAAGACGGCGCTGAACCGCGTCCCCGACGGGAGCGCGCTTCCCTTCCGCTGGACGGTCAACCCCTACCGCGGCTGCGCCCACTCGTGCCACTACTGCTTCGCGCGCGCCTACCACGCCTACCTCGACCTCGGGGTCGGCGACGACTTCTCCTCGAAGATCGTCGTCAAGACGAACGTCGCCGAGGTGCTGCGGCGCGAGCTCGCCTCCCCGCGCTGGGCGGGCGAGCCGGTCGCGATGGGCACGGCCACCGACCCGTACCAGCATTGCGAGGGCCGCTACCGGCTCACGCGGAACGTGATCCGGGCGCTCGCGGACTTCGGAAACCCGCTCTCGCTGCTCACGAAGTCGACGCTCGTCCTGCGCGACCTCGACGAGCTCCACCGGTTGAGCGGCGTCGCTGCGCTCGCCGTCTCGATGAGCGTCGCCACGCTCGACGAGCGGGTGCGGCGGGTCGTCGAGCCAGGAACGCCGCCCGGCCGGAAGCGGCTCGAGGTGCTCGCCCGTTTCGCGGACGCCGGCATCCCGACCGGCGTGCTCGTCGCGCCGATCCTCCCCGGCCTGACCGACGGCGAGGAGCACCTCGAGGAGGTGCTCGCGGCGAGCGCCGCGGCGGGGGTCGGCGCGGTCACCCCGATCGTGCTGCACGTGCGCCCCGCGATCCGGGAGCACTTCCTCCCGTGGTTGAGAGCGGCGTACCCGTGGCTGTACCCGCGCTACGTCGAGCTGTACGGGAAGCGGGCGTACGCCCCCAGGTCCTACCAGGAAGCGGTGCTGCAGCGATTCGCGCGACTCCGGCTCCGGCACGGAGTTGGCGCGGGCGCCGGCCGCCTGCGGCCGGCGCCCGCTTCCCAGCTGGCCCTGGCCGTCTAAAGTCGCTGCCGGATCCCGCCGACAACGGTGTTGGGAGCCGTCACCGATGGGATCCGAGATCACCTGTCTGATCGCCGACGACCACGAGGTCGTCCGCGAGGGCCTTCGCCTCTCGCTCTCCCGCGCGCCGCACATCCGCGTGATCGGCGAGGCCTCGGACGGCGACAGCGCGGTCGCCCTCGCCGAGCGGCGCCGCCCGGACGTCGTGATCATGGACATCCGCATGCCCGGAACCGACGGGCTCGAGGCGACGAAGCAGCTCCGCGACCGCCTCCCGGAGACGTCCGTGCTCCTCTTCACCGCCTACGGGGAACGAAGCCTGCTCGGGCGCGGGCTCGAGTCGGGAGCCCGCGGCTACCTCCTCAAGGAGGCCTCGAACGACACGCTCGTCCGCGCGATCGAGAAGGTTGCCCACGGGGAAGGCTACGTCGACCCTGCGCTCATGCCCTCCTTCCTGAACCGCGACAACCAGGACCTGCTGACGCCGCGCGAGCGGGAGATCCTGCAGCTCCTCGCCGACGGCATGTCCAACGCGGACGTGGCCGCGAAGCTCTTCATCAGCCAGGAGACCGTCAAGAGCCACGTCAGGCACATCCTGGCCAAGCTCGAGGCCGACACGCGCACCCACGCGGTCGCGATCGCCCTCCGCGAGTCGATCATCGATTAACGACACACGCCGCACCGCCGCGTTCCTGCTCGGCACCGCCGCCGGCGCGGCAGGCGCTCTGGCTGCGTGCCGCCGGCGGTATCGCCACCGCGAGGCGCGACTCGTGCAGGAAGCGAACGAGCGCGAGTCCGAGCGCGCGTACCTCGCGGCGCAGGTCGTCACGGCCGAGCAGGACGAGCGGCGGCGCCTCTCCCTGCTCCTGCACGACGGGCCGCTCCAGTCGCTCTCCGGTGTCGCGCTCATGAACGAGGCGGCGCTCCGGGCGCTCGACCAGGGCAACCTCGACGAGGCGCGAGAGGTGATCCGGGGTGCAATCGAGCGGGAGCGGGAGCTGATCCAGGTGCTCCGCGACCTCTCCTTCGCGATGGAGCCGGTCGTGCTCCGCGACCACGGTCTCGCCGCCGCCGTGCAGGCGCTCGCCGACCAGGTCGCGGAGGCCCGCAAGGTGGGTGTCACCGTGGACGTCGAAGCCGGGGAGCGGCTCGGCGAGAAGGCCCAGGTTGCTCTCTACCAGACGATCCGCGAAGCGGTCGGGCAGTCGGTCCGCCGGCGACCCGCGACGATCGCCGTCGCCGTCGAGGAGTACGGAGACGGCCGCTTCGTCACGCGCGTGACCGACGACGGCGTCACGGAGCGCCGCAGCGCGAACCTCGAGGCGCTACGCGAGCGCGCGCGGATCCTCCAGGGCCAGGTCTCGGT
>JBBILK010000258.1:0-5008 GCA_037444965.1 Actinomycetota bacterium
CCGTGGGAAGAGCCTGTTGCCCCTGAAGCTGCGGCGCAGGCACCTGCCGCCGATCAGGGGTCGCAGACCGGCGGCGGCGCCTCCGAGCCTGCACCAGCCGGGGACGCTCCGGCGGCGGAGGCTCCCGCTGCCGAGCCCGACCGGATCAGCGTCTCGACTCCGGACGGGCCCGAGCTCGAGCTGCCGGCGACCGAGCCGAGCACCGAGCCGGCGCCCTGCAGCGAGGGTGGCGAGACCGGCTGCGCCGAGGAAACGGACGAGGACCCGGCGGCAGAGGAGACGGCCCCGGCTACGGCGCCCGTGCTCCTGCCGCCCCAGGTTCTCCTCCAGCTCCTGCACGACTCCCCCGCCTGGCCCGTGCGCGACGTTCCTGATCGCTCCCAGGAGCTGCCCGCGTTCGAGCCGCCCGCGCGCACCCGCGGCGACCGCTCCCGTTAGCGCCACGCCCCGCGCCGCTCCGGCGGCCGTCCACCGGGCCGCGAGACCGCTACGCTGACCCGGGTCCACGCGAACCGATGCCCGAGCTACCCGAGATCGAAGCACTGCGGCGCTCGCTCGATGAGGCTGCGTCGCGCGCACCCGTGGCGCGGGCCGGTCCCGCTCACGTCGCGACGCTGAAGACATTCGAGCCGCCGCTGTCGGCGCTCGAGGGGCGGCGCTTTCGCGGCGCCGCGCGACGCGGCAAGAACCTGCTCTTCCCGACGGACGACGGCGAGCTCGTCCTCCACGTCCACCTGATGTCCGCGGGCCGGCTCTCGTACGCACCGCCGGGAGCGAAGACCGCGAAGGCGCCCGCGTTCCGTCTCGCCTTCGCAGACGGGGGTCAGCTCGTCCTCACCGAGGCGGGAGCGAAGAAGCGCGCGCGCGTCGGCCTCTACCGTCCCGAGGCGATCGGGGCGGAGCTCGAGCACCTCGGGCCGGAGGCCCTCGGGCTGGGGCCCGACCGGCTGGCCGGGATCCTCGCGGCGGAGCCCCGCCGCCTGCACGCGCTGCTCCGGGATCAGCGGGCGCTGGCCGGGATCGGACGCGCGTGGGCGAACGAGATCCTGCGCCGCGCCCACCTCTCCCCGTACGCGCTCTCGACCGAGCTCGAGCGCGACGAGACCGAACGCCTGGCGGCTGCGATCGAGGCGGAGCTCACGCGGGGGCTCGAGCTGCGGGAGCGGGGCCTCCCGAACGGGAAGGTCTACCTCGTTCACGACCGGCTCGGCGAGCCGTGCCCGGAGTGCGCGGCGCCGATCGAGCGGGTCGACTTCGAGGAGCACACGATCTACTACTGCCCCGCCTGTCAGACGGGCGGGCGGATCCTGAAAGATCGCCGGCTCTCGCGACTGCTTCGCTAGCCTTTCTGCGTGGCCGAGCGCACGACCTTCCGCAGCGACCTGCAGGCGACGGTCCCCGATGTGCGGATCAGCCTCTCCCGCGCCGGGGTGACCCGCGTCCAGAAGGCCGTTCGCATGCGCCACGGAGAGGACGAGGCGCTGGTCGCGGCCGAGATCGAGTGTTTCGTCGACCTCGACCCGACGCAGAAGGGCGTGCACATGTCGCGCTTCCCCGAGCTCTTCGAGGAGGCGATCGACGAGGTCGTGATGGGCGAGAAGCTCCTCGTCGAGCACCTCGCCGCTCACATCGCCGAGCACATCCTCGGGCGCCAGCAGGCGCTGCGGGCGGAGGTCCGGATCGCCGCCCGGTATCCGCTCGAGCGCACGACGCCCGTGACGGGGCTCCGGACGCAGGAGCTCGTCACGCTGATCGGGCTCGCCGCCGCGTCGGAGAACCGCACGCGCCGCGCGATCGGCGTCGAAGCGACCGGCATCACGGCCTGCCCGTGCGCGCAGGGTCTCGTCCGGGAGAGCGCCGCCGAGCGGCTCCTCGAGGCAGGGTACGAGACGGACGAGGTCACCGAGATCCTCTCGCTCGTGCCGCTCGCGACGCACAACCAGCGCGGCACGGGAACCCTGCTCGTCGGGACGGAGGCGCACATTCGCGGCGAGGAGCTGGTCGAGATCGTCGAGCGCTCGATGAGCTCGCCGATCTTCGAGCTGCTGAAGCGCCCCGACGAGCTCTTCGTCGTCGAGCACGCGCATCTCCAGCCGCGCTTCGTCGAGGACGTCGTCCGGCACATGCTCGGCGGGGTGCTCGCCCGCTATGGGAGCCAGCTCGACGACGGCGACTTCCTCCACGCGCGCCAGGTCAACTTCGAGACGATCCACGCGCACGACGTGCTCGCCGAGCGGTCCGGCACCGCCGGCGAGCTCAAGCGCGAGCTCGCTACCGGCGAGCGCTCGACCGCGACCCTCGAGCTCAGAGACTGGCTGCAGAACGGCGCAGCCGGGCGCGAACGCTGAACGAGGCGCGCCGCTCCTCGCCCCGGAGAAGCCGTCGGATGTTGCTCCGGTGGAGCGCGACGATGGCCACCGCGGCGCCCGCGGTGAACCCGACGACGGGCCAGGAGGCGCCGAGCGCGAGCGCGAAGAGCGGAAGCGTGAGTCCCGCGGCGAGCGACGCGACGGACGCGTAGCGAAACGCGAGGAACACCGCGAGCCAGACGGCGAACGCGCAGAGGCCGGCGAGCGGCGCGAGCGCGAGCACGACCCCGCCGGTCGTCGCGACCACCTTCCCGCCGCGACCGAAGCCGAGGAACAGCGGGCGCCAGTGGCCGGCGAGCGCGGCCGTCCCCGCGAGCACGCCCACCAGCTCCCCGCCGAGATAGCGCCCGAGCAGCGCCGCGGCCGCGCCCTTCCCGAGGTCGAGCAGCGCGACCGAGAGCCCGAGCCTCGGGCCGCAGCTACGCCAGACGTTCGAGGCACCGACGTTGCCGCTGCCGACCGTCCGGATGTCGATCCCGCGCAGCGCTCGCGGGAGCCAGTAGCCGAACGGCATGCTGCCGAGCAGGTACCCGGCCGCGACGAGGAGGACGTCCTTCACGGCCCCTGGCCGTCGCGGCCCCTGCTACGCCGGGATCGCGTACCCCTCGACCCAGCCGTTGATGACGCCCCAGTCGAGGTTGGCGAAGAACGCGTCGATGTACGAGCCCCGGTCGGTCTGGTAGTCGAGGAAGTAGGCGTGCTCGTAGACGTCGAGCGCGACGAGCGGCGTCGCGTTCCAGATCGGGAACGTGTTCTGGGCGTCGCCGACGTAGTTGAACAGCCGCTGCTCGTCCCAGTCGTAGGCGGTCCACGCCCAGCCCCGGCCGGCCATGCCGGTCGCCTTCAGGTCCTGCCGCCAGGCCGAGACGGTGCCGAAGTCGCGCGCGATCAGCTCTCCGATCGCGCCGGTCGGATCGCCGCCGCCGCCGCCGAGGTGCCCGAAGTAGAGCTCGTGGTTCTTGACCCCGCCGATCGCGAAGGTGAGGTCGACCTTCAGCGCCCGGAGCTCCGAGTAGACCTGATTCGCCGCCGAGAGATCGACCTCTCCCAGCCGAGCGAGGATCTCGTTCCGCTTGTTCACGTAGCCCTGGTACAGCTTGTAGTGAGCCTCGACGGAGGCCCTCGAGATCCCGTCGAGCTCGAGCAGCTCGGGTCTCAGCTCGCGCGGAGCGATCTCCTCGATGTTGAACGCGAGTGTCGCCATTCCCCTCCCATCTCTCGTTGTCGCGGGCGAGAGCTTACCGTCCTGCGCCGCCTCGCCGCCGCAGGCGAGATTCTCACCGCGCTCTCATCGTTGCGCGCATGATGGTGGTATGAGGATCCTGATCGTCGAGGACGAGGCCAAGCTGGCCGCGCTGATCCGCCGGGGTCTCAGGGAGGAAGGCCACGCGGTGGATGCCGTGGCCGACGGCGAGGAGGCGCTGGTCCGTGCGAGCGCGACCGAGTACGACGCGATCGTGCTCGACGTGATGCTGCCCGGCCTGGACGGCTTCGAGACCTGCCGGCGGTTGCGCGCGTCCTCGGTGTGGACGCCGGTGCTCATGCTCACCGCCCGCGGCTCGGTCGAGGACCGGATCGCGGGCCTCGACACGGGTGCGGACGACTACCTGACGAAGCCGTTCTCCTTCGCCGAGCTGCTCGCGCGACTGCGGGCGCTCGCTCGCAGGGGAGCGGTCGAGCGGCCGGCGATGCTCGAGACCGGCGACCTGCGCCTCGATCCGGCCACTCGCCGGGTCTGGCGCGGGGAGACGGAGCTCCACCTCTCCACGAAGGAGTTCGCCCTGCTCGAGACGTTCATGCGCCGGCCGGGCCGGGTCCTCTCCCGCTTCGACCTGCTCGAGCACGCATGGGACTACGGGTACGAGAACCGCTCGAACGTGATCGACGTCTACGTCCGCTACCTGCGCGAGAAGATCGACCGGCCTTTCGGGCGCGCGTCGCTGGAGACGGTGCGCGGTGCCGGGTACCGCCTGCGCGAGGACGGCTGAGCGCTGAGCCGGGTACCGATCCGCGTTCGCCTCGCGCTCGCGTTCGCCGCAGCGATGGCGCTCGTCCTCGCCGGGCTCGGCGCCTTCCTCTACCTGCGCTTCGAGCAGGAGGTGACCGAGACCGTCGACCAGGGACTGCGCGCGAGCGGGGACAAGGTGGCGGTGCTCGTCCGCGAGGCCGGCTCCGGCCTTCGGGCAGGCGGCCCGGAGGGCGCGCTGATCGAGGCGGAAGAGAGCTTCGCGCAGGTGCTCGGCGAAGGCGGGCGCATCCTCGACGCGACCCCGCTGGTCGACGCGGAGCCGCTGCTCACGCCGGACGAGCTCGAGCGCGCACGCCGGGAGACGGTGTTCCTCGAGCGCTCGCCCCCGGCGGGACTCGACGCGCGCGTACGCCTGCTCGCGACCCCGATCCAGGTGCAGGATCAGCTGCTCGTCGTCGTCGTGGGCGCATCGCTCGACGACCGGGACGACGCGCTCTCGACGCTCCGCAGCCAGCTGCTCGTCGGGGGTCCCGTCGTGCTCGCGCTCGCCTCCCTGCTCGGCTACCTGCTCGCCGGGGCCGCCCTGCGCCCTGTCGAGTCGATGCGTCGCCGCGCGGCCGAGATCTCGGCCTCGGCGCCCGGACGGCGCCTGCCCGTGCCGCCTGCTCGC
>JBBILK010000259.1:0-4996 GCA_037444965.1 Actinomycetota bacterium
TCGCGGAAGTCCTCGCAGTAGACGGTGATCACACGGGTTTCCGGATGCGCGGCGAAGGCCTCGACGAGCTCGGCCGCCTCCAGGTCGGCCTGGTTGCCGAGCGAGGCGAAGCGGGAGAAGCCGAGACCGTAGTCCTCGAGCAGCAGACCGAGCTCGAGCGCGAGGTTGCCGCTCTGGGAGATCAGGCCGATCGGGCCGCGCGGCAGCTCGTTCCAGCCGATGTCGAGCTCGGCGCCCGCGTCGAGGAGGCCGAGGCAGTTCGGCCCGAGCAGGACCGCGCCGGCGGCCCGCACCCGCTCGACGGCTGCCTGCTCCTGCCGCGCTCCGTCCCCGCCGGTCTCGCCGAGGCCGGCGCTGATCCCGACGATCGCCTTTGCCCCGGCGGCGAGCGCGGCGTCGACCGCGTCGAGGAACCCTGCCGCAGGCACGGCGACGACGACCAGCTCGACCGGCTCGGGCAGCTCCTCGAGCGACCGCTGCACCTCGCGCCCGAGGATCTCGCCGCCGCCGCGGTTGACGAGGTAGACGGCCCGGCGGTGAGCGCCCTTGAGCGCGCCGCGGGAGAGCCAGTAGCCCCACTTGAAGGGATCGCTCGAGGCGCCCAGCACGGCGACCGAGCGCGGGTCGAAGAGCGGCCGCAGGTCGCGGCGCACGTCAGTCGGCGAGGAGCCGGCGGGAGATGATCAGCCGCTGGATCTCCGAGGTGCCCTCCTCGATCTCCTCCAGCTTCGCGTCCCGCATCCACTTCTCGACCGGGTACTCGCGCGAGTAGCCCCAGCCGCCGAGCGTCTGCACGGCGGCCCACGTGCACCACATCGCCGTCTCGGAGGCGTGGAGCTTCGCCATCGCGGCCTCGAGCGGCGCGGCGATGCCGGCGTCGTGGGCTCGGGCGGCGCGCCAGACGAGCAGCCGTGATGCATCGACTCGAACGGCCATGTCTGCGAGCCGGAACGCGATCGCCTGGTGCTCGCCGATCGGCTTGCCGAACTGCACCCGTGTTTTCGCGTACTCGGTCGCGTACTCGAGGGCGGCGCGGGCGAGCCCGGTCGCGGCGGCGCCGAGGATGATCCGCGAGCGGTCGAACGTCCGCATCAGCCCGTAGAAGCCCTGCCCCTCGTCGCCGAGACGGCGGTCGGCAGGAAGCGGGACGTCCTCGAAGAACATCTCGGCGTTCACGATCGCGCGCTGCCCCATCTTCTTCATCGGCGCGCCGAACGAGAGCCCGGCGTCGTTCTTCTCGACCAGGAACGCGGTCACCCCCTTCGAGCGCGTTCCCGGCGCCACGGTGGCGAAGACGACGTAGTACTCGCCGACGCCGCCGTTCGAGATCCACGACTTCTGGCCGCGCAGCACGTAGCCGTCGCCCTGGCGCGTCGCCGTCGTCTGCATCGCGGCCGCATCCGAGCCCGCGTTCGGCTCCGTCGTGGCGAGGGCGGTCAGCGGCGGCCGCTCGCCGCAGAGTGGCTCGAGCCAGCGCCGCTTCTGCTCCTCGGAGCCGAGCTCGAGCACCGGCTCGGCGAAGAAGCCGTTCGAGGTGAGCAGGTTGCCGATCCCGGCGCAGCCGAAGCAGAGCTCCTCCTGGACGAGGCACTGGGTGAGGACGTCGGTCATGCCGCCCCCGCCGTACTCCTCCGGGAGCATGAAGGAGGTCAGCCCGAGCTCAGCGGCCTTGTACCAGACCTCCCAGGGCACCTCGGTGTCCCCCTCGTCGACGGCGAGCGAGATCGGACGGATCTCGTTCGCCGCGAACTCCCGGCAGAGCGCCTGGATCTCACGCTGCTCGTCGGTCAGGTCGAAGACCGCTGCGGTGGGCACGGCCCGAATCCTTCCAGATCTCGGCTCTAGCCAGGCTCGATGACGCGCGTCCGCACGGAGGACGCGGCTGCCCGTACCGAGCGCTGCGCGAGCGCGACGAGCGTGAGCAGGCAGATCGCGCCGAGCACGGCGTAGGCCGCGACGTCGCCGGCGGCGTCGGCCAGGCCTCCTCCGCCGGCCGACCCGATCACGTGCCCTGGCGCCCACGCGAAGTTCATGAGCGCGAAACCGAGCCCGTGCTCGACGCCGGCGGCTTCCCAGCCGTCGGACAGGAGCGCGGTGGCCGGCGCCCAGAAGAGGCCGTACGAGACTCCGGCTACGACGACGGCGAGCGAGAGAAGCCAGCGGTCGCCGAGCCAGGGGATCACGAGCGAGACGGCTGCCGAGGCGACGAGGCCGAAGCGGATCGGAGCCAGCCTGCCGCGGCGGTCCGACCAGCGGCCGACCGAGGGGTTGATCGTTGCCTCGATCGCGGCCGAGACGAAGAACGTGAGGGTGATCCCGAGGGTTCCCCAGCCGAGCTCGTCGAGCTGGAGCGGCGCGAGCACGGAGAGCGTCCCGAAGAGGATCGCCGGCAAGACCAGAAGCCACATGCCAGCGATCACCCTGCGGCTGCGCAGGGCGACGAGGAGCACGGAGAGCGGCTGGCTCTCCCCGCGGACAGGCGCCGGGCTGCGCAGGGCCAGGACGCTGAGCACGAGGGCGAGCCCGGCGACGCCGCCGAAGGCGGGCGCGCGACCGAACTCGGAGGCGGTCCCGCCGACGACCGGCCCGAGGAGGGCGCCGCCGATCGCGGCGGCCATCGCGATGCCGATCATCTCCCCTCTCCGCTCGCGCGGCGTCGCCGAGATCAGCCAGGCGAGGGCGCCGGTCCAGCAGAGGGAGCCGGCGAAGCCCTGGGCGAAGCGGCTCGCGTTCAGCTGCCAGTACTCGTCGAGGACGCCGAAGGCGACACACGAGGCGGTCAGGAGCACGAGGCCGGCGATCACGCACGCCCTGATCCCGACGCGGGTCGCGAACAGGCCGGCCGGGATCGCGCCGGCGATCCCTCCGAGCGCGTACATCGCGACGAGCACGCCTGCCTCGGACTTCGAGAGCCCGAGCTCCTCCTCGAGGTGGGGGAGCAGCGGCGCGAGCGCGGCGAAGAAGATCGTCTCGATGAGGACGACCGCGCTCGTGAGGAGAAGCAGGCGGCGCACCGGCCGATGCTAACGCCGGGCCTCGACCGTGCGCCTCATACTGGTACCTCCGTTGTAGCGACCAAGGAGGAGAAGGGCATGCAGATCGTGCACATCGACCGGGGCGCGGCGAAGCCGCCCGACCACCCGGAGTGGTTCCCGGGAACCGTCCACCAGCAGCGGCTGAACGACCCGCAGGACGAGCGCGGGATCGAGCTGATCGCCGTCTGGTTCGATCCGGGGTCGCGGACGAAGCCGCACGTCCACGCGGTCGATCAGGTGCTGCAAGTGGTCGAGGGCGAGGGCGTCGTCGCGACCGAGGACTGGAAGCGGATCATTCGCCCGGGTGACTGGGTGATCGTCCCGGCCGGCGTCTGGCACTGGCACGGCGCGACGCCCGACTCCGCCATGTGCCACATCTCGATCAAGCAGCCGGCCGAGACGGACTGGAGCTCGCCGTGGAAGAACTTCGACGGCTACATGGAGGGCGCCACCGAGGCCTGAGTGACTCGGAGGGAGTCGTCACACTCTCGTCGAGAAGGCGGCACGAATCGTGCGCCACAGGTGCGCCTTTCCGCGTTAGGCTGAAGCTGGGAGGAGGCGAGGGGTGGCCCCGGCGGCCGGGGGCGTGGCGCCGGCCACGACGCCCGCACACGACTACCACGGCCCCGCCAGGGCAACCGTCACGGCCTCGCCGCTGATGCCGCTCGCCTCGCCGCTTGCGAGGAACACGATCGTCGCCGCGACCTCCTCGGGTGTGAGGACGCGGCCGGCGGGGTACTCGGCGGCCCGCTCGGTCCAGACCTGCTCGACCGTTACCCCCCTCCGCTCGGCCTCGCGCTCGGCGGAGCGGTCGGCCATGGCCGTCTTGACCCAGCCGGGCAGGACGGCGTTGCACGTGACGTTGTGGTGACCGAGGTCGCAGGCCGCCGCTCGCATCAGCCCGATCACGCCGTGCTTCGACGCGCAGTACGCGGACATGCGCTCGGCGCCGACCACGCCGGCGGTCGAGCTGACGATGACGACCCGCCCGTAGCGCGCCTCGACCATGTCGCGCGAGGCGAGCCGGGTGAGCTCGAACGGGCCGTGCAGGTTCGTCGCCAGCGTGTGGTGCCAGAGCTCGGGATCCTGCTCCCAGATCGCGCGCTCGCCGGCCGAGCCGATGCCGGCGTTGTTGACGAGGATCTCGATCGGGCCGAGCCGCCGCCGTGTCTCCTCGACGATGCGCGCGCAGCCTTCGGGCGTGGCCACCGTCTCGGCGAGGATCTCGACCTCCGCCTCCCGCGCGAGGCTCTCGAGCTCGCTCCCGGTGCGCGAGACCGCCATCACCCGTGCTCCTCGCTGGGCGAGCAGCAGTGCGGTCGCGCGGCCGATCCCGCGGCCGGCGCCGGTGACGAGCGCAACTCTTCCCCGCGGCATGCTCACACCTCCTTGATCGTCAGCACGACCTTGCCGAAACGGTCCGGTGCGTCCAGGCGCGCCGCGGCCGACGCGACCTCGTCGAGGGAGAAGACCGAGTCGACGACGGGATGCCAGGACGTCTCCTCGACGTGGCGAAGGAGCGCACGGTACTCGCGCGGGCTTCCCATCGAGGTGCCAATGACGCGCCGCCAGTTCCAGTAGACGTCGGCGGTCTCGAACGTCGTCTCCGGAGCGCCGGTATCTCCGAACGAGACGAGGACGCCGCCCCGGCGAAGCGCCTTCAGCGCCCCGGCGAGAGCCGGGCCGCCGTAGCAGTCGACAGCTGCGTCGACGCCTCCGCCCGCTGCCGCGCGCACGGCCTCGGGCCAGTCGGGGTCGCGGTAGCTGAAGCCGGCCTCCGCGCCGAGGGCGACGGCACGCGCGATCTTGTCCTCGGTGGAGGAGGTGACCAGGACGCGGGCGCCGAGCGCCGCCGCGATCTGGACGAGGAACGTTGCCACGCCGCCCCCGGCGCCGGTCACGAGCACCGTCTGGCCGGCTCGCGCGCCTGCGCACGTAACGGCCGCCCGCCACGCCGTGAG
>JBBILK010000260.1:0-4990 GCA_037444965.1 Actinomycetota bacterium
GAGGGCAGCGGCGACGGCGGCGACGGCGACCCACCGGCTCATCGGCTGCCAGCCTACCGACGGCGGGTTACCGGGCAAGTTCGGATCGATCATCTAGGCTGGGAGCGAGATGCTCGGCCAGGTCGGCTCCGTGGATCGACCCTCGCGCGCGCCCGAGGCGCTGCGCGTCGAGACGCTCTGGGGCGACGAGGCGGTCGCCGCTCTCGACTCGACCTGGGACCGCCTCGTCTCCGCTCAGGCGGTTCCCAACCCGACCCTCTCCTCGGCCTGGCTTCGCGAGACCGCCCGGCTCGAGCCGGGGACGCCGATGCTCGTGCGCATCCTCGAGGGAGACGAGCTCGTGGCGGGCGCTGCGCTCGGGCTGCGGCGGCTTCGCTCCCGCGGCCCGCGGGTCGTCTGCTGGCTCGGGCGCCAGTTCGAGCTGTTCTTCCCGGACTTCGTCGCCGCGCCGGAGCATGCGTACCTGGCCGACACGCTGCTCGAGGTCGCCCTCTCCGAGTCACGGATCGTCTACCTGTACGAGACCTCGCGCGAGGGGCTCGCGTTGCAGGCCGTCGACCGCCAGATTCCGCACGCGCGGATCAGCCCCTGGCGGGACTGCCTGTTCGTCGAGCTCCCGCCGCCGCGGCTCGAGCGGCTCGAGCGCAAGCAGGCGTACGAGCTGAGGCGCGCGGAACGGCACGGCGTTTCGGTCTCGGTTCGCGCCCTGCGAGAGCCCGACGAGGTCGTGGCGGGGCTCGACCGGTTCTTCGAGCTCCACCGGGACCGCTGGCAGGGCAGGGAGCACGGGGACAACCGCTTCAAGGGCGAGCTCGAGCAGCGGTGGTACCGGGGCACGTTTCGCGCCCTCGCGGAGCGCGGCGACGCCCGGATCGTCGAGGCGCTCGAGAACGGAACGGTCGTCGCGAGCCAGCTCAACCTGCTCCACGGCCGCGGCGCGCTGTTCCTCGCCACCGCCACCCGGGTGGGCGGCACCGTCCGCGGCCCGGGACACGTCGTCATGCTCCGCTCGCTGACGGAGGCGCACGAGGCCGGCGCCCGGATCATGAACCTCGGGGCCTACGCCGAGGATCCGGGAGGGCCGAAGGACCGGCTCGGCCCCTTCAGGGTCCCCTCCTGCCGTGCGCTCATGACTCGCTCGCGGACGCTCCAGGGCTGCATCGACGCGACTCTCGGGGCCCGACGCTGGGTGCGGACGGCGCTCGGGAAAGAGCGCCCGCGTCAGCGGGCGGGCGCCAGCAGCCGGTAGCCGACGCCCCACACGTTCAGGACGTAGGTCTCCTCGCCCACCGCGTTCAGCTTGCGCCGCAGGCGGCTCGCGTGCGAGTCGAGCGTCCGGGTCCGGCCGAGGCTGCGGAAGCCCCAGACGTCGCGGAGGAGCTCCTCCTTGCGGAACACGCGGTCGGGCTCGGCCGCAAGCGCGAGCAGCAGCTCGTACTCCTTGGCGGAGAGCGTCACGCCGCGACCGGCGACGCGCACCGTCCGGGACGGCCGGTCGATCTCGAGCTCGCCGACGAGCAGCCTGTCCTGGCGGTACGGCCCGACGGCGCGCCGGAGCACGGCCCGCATCCGGGCGAGCAGCTCCTCGTAGAGGAAGGGCCTGACCACGTAGTCGTCGCAGCCGCGGGCGAAGCCCCGCAGCCGGTCGATCGGCTCGCCGCGGTCGCTCACGATGATGACCGGGATGTCACGGTTCCAGAGGCGGCCGGGCTCTCCCTCGCGCACGAGCCGGCAGAGCTCGAAGCCGGACGCGTCCGGCAGGCCGACGTCGAGCAGCATCAGGTCGGGATCGCTTCGCTCGAGCAGGTCGAGCGCCCGCCCGGCGCGATCTGCCGAGACGACGTCGAACCCGTCCTCGGTTAGCTGCTGCTCGAGGTAGGTCCGGGCCGGAGCCTCGTCCTCGACCAGCAGCACGGCCTCGCCCGCCATGAGGCGACGCTAGCACCCTGCCGGCGCGCGCTCCAGATGTCCTTTTCCGCGAAACGGTGACAAGCGTTCGACAGCCGTCCGGGAAAACGCCCCCCGACCGGGGGATACGCGGGTGGGCGGCGGCGGTCGATGCTCTCCGCACATGTTCAGGCGGGCGCTCACCGCGATTCTCGTCACGGCAGCGGCTCTCTTCGTCGCCGGCTGCGCCGGGCTGACCTCCGCCGACGGCCGCGAGGCGAGCGCGCTCCTCGAGCAGGCCAATGCGGCGCAGGCCGAGCTCGAGTCGATGACGTTCCGGATGAACCTCTCCGGCGAGGCGGCCGGGCAAGGCTTCACGATGAAGTTCGACGGGGGCGGCTACCTGAAGGGCGAGCAAGCCGGCGACTTCTTCATGCAGGGCTCGATGGAGGCCCCCGGCGTACCCTCGACCAGCTTCGAGCTGGTGCTGCGCAGCGGCCGCATGTGGATGGGTCTCGGTGGGCAGTGGCAGGAGATCCCGGTGCCCGCGGATGCGCTCGAGCAGAACGGGCAGCTCGAGAACCAGCTCGCCAACCTCGACTTCTCCCAGTTCGTCACCGACGTCGAGGTCGAGCGGGACACGACCTTCCTCGGCGAGCCCGTCACGAAGGTGGTCGGCGTGATCGACACGTCGGGCATGTTCGACTCGCTGCTCGGCCAGCTCGGGCCGCTCGGCGGCTCGTTCGGAACGCCCCTCCCGCAGGACTTCCAGGACGCGCTGGGAGACACTCGCGTCGTGATCTACGTCTCGGAGGCGACGCACCTCGTACAGGCGGCCCGGGTGACGCTGTCCATGGACTACCAGGGCGAGACGATGACCATGAAGCTCGACTACTACCTCACCGGCGCGAACCAGCCGGTCGAGATCCCGGCACCGGCCGCCTGAGTCCGCCGCCGCGCGGGACGCTGCCTCGCTCAGATCCGCCCGGAGCGGATCACGCCCCACACGAGCCACATGCCGAGCAGGAGCGAGGAGCCGAAGCCGAGCCCGGCGATGACGTGGAGGAAGCCGTCGCCGAACGCGGCCAGAATCGACGAGCCGACGATGCCGGCTGCAGCGACGACCGCGACGACGAGCCGGTTGACGACCGGATCGAGCCGGTGGGAGAGCACCTCGAGCCCCTCGCTGCGAAACCCGATCTCGACCTGGCCGTCGCGGAGCTCCTCGAGCACGTCGGCAACCTGGTAGGGAGCGTCGAGGAGCACGCGCGAGAGGCTGCGCGCCTCGATCCGGGCCCGCTCGGCCAGTCGCCCGGGCTTGAACCGGTCGAGCATCAGCTCCCGGGCGTACGGCCGGGCCACCTCGAAGACGTTGAAGTCCGGGTACAGCTCGACGCCGACCGCCCCGAGCGTCGCGATCGCCTTGTCGAGGAGCACGAACCGGGCCGGCAGGTGCAGGTTCATCCGGTAGATGAGGCCGAACGCCTCCCGGATCACCTGCAGCGGGTCGATCTCGGCCAGTGAGACGCCGTAGTAGTGGTCGTAGACCTCGCGCAGCTCGGCCGTGAACTCGCGCTCCTTCCCGGGCGGGTACTGGACGCCGAGCGCGGCCAGCCGGCGCGGCAGCGCCTCGACGTTCTCGTTGGCGGCGTCGATGAAGAGGCTCGTCAGCCTCTCCAGGTCCTCGGAGGTCAGCTTCCCCGCCTGGCCGAAGTCGACGAGCCCGATCCGACCCTCCCCCAGCGCGAGGATGTTCGCCGGATGGGGGTCGCCGTGGAAGAAGCCGTGGCGGAAGATCATCGTCATCCACGTCTCCGCGATCAGGTACGCGAGCCGGCGCCGCTCCTCGAGTGGAGTCGCCGCCGGGTCGAGGTCGGCCACCTGCGTCCCGTCCAGGTACTGGAGCGTCAGCACCCTCGCCCCCGAGTAGCTGCGGACGACCCTGGGCACCCGGACCGAGTCGTGGCCGACGAAGTCGCGGGAGAACCGCTCGGCGTTGCGGGCCTCGGCCCGGTAGTCGAGCTCCCCGCGGATCGACCGGGCGAACTCGTCGACGATCGCGACCGTGTCGATGAACTGGAGCGCTCGCACCCGCCGCTTCGCGTGGCGGGCGGCCTGGTAGAGCAGCTCGAGGTCGGCCTCGATCTGGCGCGGCGCCTGCGGCCGCTGCACCTTGACCGCGACGCGCTCGCCGTTCGGGAGCACCGCGCGGTGTACCTGGCCGATCGAGGCCGCCGCGACCGGCGTCTCCTCGATCTCGAGGAAGAGCTGCTCCGTCGTCAGCCCGAGCTCGCGCTCGAGCGTCGCCTCCACCTCGTCGAACGGAAAGGGGTGGACGTCGTCCTGCAGCGCCCGCAGCTCGAACACGATGTCGGGCGGCACGAGGTCCGGGCGCGTCGACAGGAGCTGGCCGAACTTCACGAACGTCGGGCCGAGCTCGTCGAGCATCTCCCGCAGCCGCTGGCCGCGCGTCGATCCCTCGCCCTCGCGTTCCTCGGGCAGCCGCCGCCACGGTCTCAGCTTCGAGCGCGTCTCGAACAGGTAGCCGAACCCGTGCCGCGTGGCGACCTGGGCGATCTCGGAGAGACGGCCGAGCTGCCGGACGGCCGGCCTGGCGCGCATGCGCGGATTGTAGGGGGCTGCTACGTCCGCTCCGGCGACGTCGCGGAACGCCCCTCCAGCCTGGACTCGACGAGCCGCAGCCGGTGCTCGAGCTGCGCGACTCGGAGCTCGAGCTCCTCGTGACGGCGCTCGCCCACGAGCCCGAGCTCCCGGAAGAGGCCGCCGAGGGAGGCGCCGGCCCGCTCGGTGAGGCGCCGGCCGTCGCCCTTCGAGCCGGCGACGAGCTCGTCGGCGAGGCGCCTCGCGTCCTCCCGGGTCAGCTTGCCGCGCCGGCTAGCCCGGGGGAGCAGCCCACCGGCGCGCTCGAGCAGCGCGGCGAGGGTCAGCCCGGCGGTCAGGTCGTAGCTGCCCGGCTTGGTGACGAAGCCCTGAACCCGCACCTGGGGCGCGGCGCCGATCTCGTGGAGGAACGGCACGCGGAGCCGGTCGCCGTTGGCCAGAACCGGGTTCGGCCGCGGCTCGCCGCCGGCCGCGAGGGCGC
>JBBILK010000261.1:0-4972 GCA_037444965.1 Actinomycetota bacterium
CGCGCCCGGCGCCCGCTGGCGCGACCTGCGCTGCGGCGAGCCGAGGCCCGAGCACGTCGGCCGGCGCCTCGTCCTCTCGGGCTGGGCCGACACGCGCCGCGACCACGGCGGCCTCGTCTTCGTCGACCTGCGCGACAAGACCGGGAAGTGCCAGCTCGTGGTCAACCCCGAGCGGGCGCCGGAGGCGTTCGAGGTCGCCCAGGCGGTGCGCAACGAGTACGTCCTTCGTGCGGAGGGCGAGCTCCAGGCGCGCGCGCCCGACGCCGTCAACCCGAAGCTCCCGACCGGCGAGGTCGAGCTCCACGTCGACCGGCTCGAGATCGTCTCGCGCTGCGAGCCGCTCCCGTTCCAGCTCGACGACGAGGGGGTCGACGAGTCGGTGCGGCTTCGCTACCGCTACCTCGACCTGCGCCGGGAGCGCATGCAGCGCAACCTCGCGCTCGGCGCGACCGTCGTCTCGGCGATCCGCCGCGCGATGGAGGCGGAGGGGTTCGTCGACATCTGGACGCCGAACCTCACGAAGGCGACGCCCGAAGGGGCCCGCGACTTCCTCGTGCCGGTGCGCCTGCAGCCGGGCAAGTTCTTCGCGCTGCCCCAGTCGCCGCAGATCTTCAAGCAGCTCCTGATGATCGCCGGCTTCGACCGCTACTACCAGATCGTCACCTGCTTCCGGGACGAGGATCTCCGCGCCGACCGGCAGTTCGAGTTCCGCCAGCTCGACGTCGAGATGGCCTTCGCCGAGGAGGCCGACGTCCACGCGGTGCTCGAGACGGCCGTGTGCGCCGCCTTCGAGGCGCTCGGCCGGACGCCGCCCGCCCGCCCGTTCCGGCGGCTGACCTGGGCGGAGGCGGTCGGCCGCTACGGCTCCGACAAGCCCGACCTGCGCTTCGGCTGCGAGATCGCCGACCTGACGGACGTGACCCGCGGGAGCGGCTTCCGGGTCTTCGCGGAGGCCCCCTGCGTGCGAGCGTTCGGCGTCCCGTCCGAGCTCTCCCGCTCCGAGCTCGACCGGCTGACCGAGGACGCGAAGGCGCTCGGCGCGCAGGGGCTGGCCTACCTGCTCGTCGACGAGGAGGGCGAGGTGCGCTCGCCGATCGCGAAGTTCCTCTCGACCGCGGAGCTCGAGGCGGCCTGCCGCTCGACCGGCGCGGGCGCCGGCTCGACCGTCTTCTTCGCGGCCGACCGTCCAGCCGTCGTCGCGAAGGTGCTCGGCGCGCTGCGCCTCAGGCTCGGAAACGCGCTCGGGCTCGTCGACCGAAGCCGCGACGAGCTTCTCTGGGTGGTCGACTTCCCCTGGTTCGAGTGGGACGAGGAGGCGGAGCGCTTCACGTTCGGCCACCACCCGTTCACGGGCGTCGCCGAAGGTGGCGAGGAGCTGCTGGAGACGGATCCGGGCGCGGTCACGAGCCGCGCCTACGACCTCGTCTGGAACGGCTGGGAGCTCGGTTCCGGGTCGATCAGGATCCACCGGCGCGAGACGCAGGAGAAGATCTTCCGCGCGCTCGGCCTCAGCGACGCGGAGGCGGAGGAGAAGTTCGGCTTCCTGCTCGGCGCGCTCCGCATGGGCGCGCCCCCGCACGGCGGCTTCGCGCTCGGGATCGACCGCTTCATCGCGCTGCTCGCGGGCGAGCCGAACATCCGCGAGGTGATCGCCTTCCCGAAGACCGCGAGCGGCTCCGACCTCCTCTCCGGTGCGCCGAGCACGGTCGGCGAGGCGCAGCTCCGCGAGCTGGGGCTCCGCCTGCTCCCCGGCCTCGAGTAGGCCGAGCTAGGCGGAAGTGGCGAGCACCGACTCGCACTCGCGCAGGTAGTGCGTGGCGCCGACCGAGTCGTAGAAATCGAACGCCTGCCGCAGTTGCCTGTCCGCCTCCGCGCGGCGGCCCTCGGCCACGAGCCGCTCTGCCGCTCGGAGCCGGGCCTCCGCCTCGTCGGGCCTCGCCCCGGTTCGGCGCAGGATCTCGGCGGCGGCGACGAAGTCGCCCTGCGCGTAGGCTCGCACGCAGTCCGTCCAGTGCGTCCGCGGGTGCCCGGCGAGCGCATCCACGAGGCGCTGCGCGAGGTCCAGGCGAAGGGCGGCCGCTGCGAACGTGGGCAGGCTGATGCCGGCAAATCCCAGCGGGACGCCGCGACTCGAGAGCTCGAGGAAGTCCCGGGCGAGCAGGGCCGCCCGATCGCGCCCGGAAGCGAGGGAGAAGACGTGGGCACAGGTCGCGAGCACGAAGTAGACGGCCTGAGTCTCGGCCGCCGCGCGGCCGGTGACGAGTGCCCTCTCGGCATCGCCAAGAGCCCCGGCCGGGTCGCCCCTCGCCAGGCGCAGCTCTGCGCGGATGCCGTAGACCTGCCAGGCGAGGTAGTGGGGAGATCCGGCTTCGACGGCGGCCAGAAAGCCGTCGGCCATCTGCAGCGCCTCGGTCCATTCGCCGCGGCGGTAGGCGAAGTCGGTGAGCACTCCCTCGTACCAGCGCATCTCCACGGCGGAGTTGAGTCGCTCTGCGATTCGCGTCGCCTCCAACCGCGTTGCGTATCCGGCATCCAGGTCGCCGAGCGTCTGATGGGCTACCGACAGGTTGTTGTAGGCGCGGGAGAGGGTGCCGAGGGCGTTCGCAGCGGTTGCGATCTCGACGCTACGCGCGAGCTCCTCGAGTCCGCCGCGGTCGCCCATGTCCACGCGGGCGCTTCCGAGCACGATCAGCGCATCGCTCAGGCCTTCCTCCCAGCCCACCTGCTCTGCAAGAGCGCGCGCCTGAGAACCGATCTCGATTGCGCGAGCGAGGTCGCCTGCAAGCAGTGCCCGGAAGGCCTGGCGCGAGCGAACCCAGACGCTCGACCGGCTCGGCGGCGCGTCCGCGATCAGAGCAACGGCGCGGTCGCCATGCTCGTCGGCGAGCTCGCCGTGGCCCTGCATCCGGAAGCTCTGGGAGAGCAGCATCTCCGCCTCCGCCGCCTTCGCGCTGTCGCCGGCGGCGAGTAGCGCGTCTCGTGCGTCCACCAACCGTTCGGGGTCGCCACCGGCAAGAAACCGGATTGGGGCGGCCCGACGGAAGAGAATCTCGGCTCGCTCGGGATCGTCCGCCGGCCAGAGCCGAAGCGCAGCGTCGTAGAAGCGTTCGGCGGCGTCGACCGCGTACAGCCGCGAGGCCCGCGCGCCAGCGTCACGCAGGGCACGCCGGGCGGCATCGGAGAGCGCGGAGACGTCGAGCCCGGCCGCCTCTGCCAGCTCGAGCGCCTGCACGTAGTGGTGCGCGAGCATCTCGGCCTGGTCATCGGGGCGTCCGAGCGACTCGATCCAGGCGGCAACGCGCTGGTGCTTCTGCGAACGCGCGATCCGCGGGATCTGGGCATAGGCGACATCGCGGATGAGCAGGTGGCGGAAGGCGTACTCGCTCTCGCTCGCGATCGAGGAGCTGCGAGAGCGCCGGACGAACTCCTTGCGCTCGAGCGCGTGCAGCAGCTCCTCGGCCTGCCCGCGGGTGACCCCGTCGACCGCTTGGAGCGCGCCCAGCCAGAACACCTTGCCGACCACGGCGGCGTCCTGGAGCAGCCGTTTCTCCTCGTCGGAGAGAGCGTCGAGCCGCGCGGCGATGATCCCCTGCACCGTCTCTGGGAGCTCCCGCACGTCACCGCGCTCGAGCAGGATGCGGGCGTACTGCTCGGCGTAGAGCGGGTTGCCGCCTGCGCGGGCGAGGAGCTCGTCCTGCGTCGGCCCCTCCAGCTGCGGCCGGTCGAGCAGCGCCTGAACGACGCGGGCGGTTTCCTCGTCCGAGAGCGGGGGCAGCGAGACCGTCAGCGCGTTCGGCTTGCCGCCTCCCCAGCCCGACCGGCGCTGGAGGAGCTCGGGACGCGCCGTCCCGAGCACGAGCAGCGGGACGCCGCTCACCCGCTCGACGAGCTGGTCGACGAAGTCGAGCAGGGCATCGTCAGCCCAGTGCAGATCCTCGAACACGAGCACGAGCGGCCGCTGGTCCGCCAGCGCCTCGAGGAAGCGACGCCACGCGGCGAACCCCTCTTCCGGACTGACCGGCCACTCCTCCGCGAGGCCGGCGAGCGGACGAAGATGGCGCTCGAGCCACTCCACCTCCGACGCAAGGGCTCCGACCTGGCGGACCGCGCGGCCGAGCTTCTCCTCCGTCTCTTCCCGGGTGTCGTTGTCGAGGATGCCCGCCTGCGCCTTGACGATCTCGGCCAGTGCCCAGAAGCTCACTCCGTCGCCGTAGGGGAGCGAGCGACCGTGCCGCCAGGTCACGGGCGCGGTGTCGTGCTCGACCGCGCGGAAGAGCTCGAAGGCGAGACGGCTCTTGCCGATCCCGGGCACGCCGACGAGTGTGACCAGCTGTGGCGAGCGCTCCTCGCACACGCGCGCCAGCGCGGAGGTGAGCAGTTCGAGTTCGCGCCTGCGGCCGACGAGCGGCGTGGCCGCCCGCTGCGAGATGTCGGCGCCGAAGCGGGAGCGGGCCCGGAGCGCCTCCCAGGCGCGAACCGGCTCGCGCTTCCCTTTGGCGACGACGGGGTCGGCCTCGCGGTAGTCGATCACCTGCGCCGTGGCGCGGTGAGTCTGCTCGCCGACCAGGACGCCGTTCAGCGGCGCCGCGGTCTGCAGCCGGGCGGCGGTGTTGACGACGTCGCCGGCAACCATCGCCTCGCCCTCACCGGGCCGCGCGTCGAGCTCGACGAGCGCCTCGCCCGTGTTGACGCCGATCCGCACCCGGAGGTCATTGCCCTGCTCGCCGGCCCAGTCACGGATCGCGAGCGCCACCCGCACGGCCCGCTCGGGGTCGTCTTCGTGTGCGATCGGCGCCCCGAACAGCGCCATCACCGCGTCGCCGATGAACTTCTCGACCGTGCCCCCGAAACGCTCGAGCTCGGAACGAAGGCGGGCGTGATAGGGCGAGAGCAGCGCGCGCACATCCTCCGGGTCGAGGCTCTCTGCCCGAGCCGTGAAGCCGCCCAGGTCGGCGAAGAGGACCGTGACCAG
>JBBILK010000262.1:0-4944 GCA_037444965.1 Actinomycetota bacterium
GTGATGCGGCGCACGGGCCCGTCGAGGTCCTCGAACGCCTCCTCCGCGATCGTCGCCGCGATCTCGGCGCCGAAGCCGCCGGTGCGCGTGTCCTCGTGCAGGACGAGCAGCTTCGACGTCTTCGCGACCGAGCGGAGAACCGCCGCCTTGTCCCAGGGCGTGAGCGTCCGCAGGTCGAGGAGCTCGGCCGAGATGCCGTCGCTCTCGGCCACCTGCTCCGCCGCCTGGGCGGCCGTGTGCACCATCGCTCCCCAGGTCGCGACGGTGACGTCCTCACCCTCCCGGTAGACGCGCGCCTGACCGAACGGAACGGCGAAGCGGCCCTCGGGGACCTCCCCCTTGACGTGGCGGTAGAGGTGCTTGTGCTCGAAGAAGAGGACGGGGTTCGGATCGGCGATCGCCGTCACGAGCAGACCTTTCGCGTCTGCCGGCGTCGCCGGGCAGACGACCTTCAGCCCCGGGACGTGCGCGAAACTCGACTCCGGGCTCTGCGAGTGGAAGGGGCCGCCCGAGAAGCCCCCGCCCGAGGGGAGCCGCACGACCATGGGTACGGGCGTGCCGGCCCGGTAGTGCTGCTTCGCGGCGACCGTGACGAGCTGGTCCCAGGCGACGGAGACGAAGTCCGAGAACTGCATCTCGGCCACCGGCCGCATGCCGACGAGCGCCGCGCCGATCGCTCCGCCGACGATCGCCACCTCGGAGAGGGGTGCGTCGATCACCCGCCACTCGCCGAACTCCTCCTGGAAGCCCTGCGTCACCTTGAAGGCGCCGCCGTAGACGCCGATGTCCTCGCCGATCAGGAAGACGCGCTCGTCGTGGCGCATCTCCTCTCGGAGCCCGTCGGAGATCGCCTGGATGTAGCTCTTGACCGCCATCGGCTCGCTCTAGGGGAAGTGCGGCATGTCGAGCTCCTCGGGCTCGGCGTAGACGCCCTCGAGCGCATCCTCCGGGTCGGGCATCGGGCCGTCCTCGGCCTTGTGCACGGCTTCCTCGAGCGTCCGCTGAACCTCGCTTCGGATCTCGTCGTCCTCGTCCTCGGTGAAGGATGCGTTCCCGTCGAGCCAGGTGCGGAAGCGGAGGATCGGATCCTTCTTCTCCCAGGCTTCGAGCAGCTCCCTGGGGACGTAGGCGTGGTCGTCGTGGACCGCGTGCCCCTCCAGGCGAAGCGTCAGGCACTCGAGCAGGGTCGGGCCGCCGCCGTCGCGCGCGCGCTCGATCGCCCGCTTCGCCTCGCGGTAGACGGCGAGCACGTCGGTGCCGTCGACGACGACCCCTTCGAAGCCGTAGCCCGCAGCCCGGTCGGCGATGTGCTCGCAGGCGTACTCGAGGTAGGTCGGGGTCGAGTAGGCCCAGCCGTTGTTGTCGCAGACGAAGACGACGGGGAGCCGTCTCACGCCGGCGAAGTTCATGCCCTCGTGGGCGTCCCCGCGGGACGCGGCACCCTCGCCGAACCAGGTGAGCGCGACCCGCCGCTCGCCGCGGATCGTGAACGCGAGCGCCGCGCCGACCGCAAGCGGGAGCATCGCGGGGAGATGGCTGACCATCGCCATCAGTCCGAGGTGATCGTCGGCGAAGTGGACGTTGCCGTCCTTGCCTCCGGTGGGGCCGTGCGCTTTGCCCATGTAGTTGGCGAAGATGCGCCACGGCTCGACCCCGCGGACGATCTGGACGCCCATATCGCGGTGGAGCGGCGCGCCGACGTCGTGCGGGCCCATCGCCGTGGCGACACCGACGGAAGCCGCCTCGTTGCCGCGGCCCGTGTAGAAGCTGCCGGGGATCTTGCCCTGCTTGTAGAGGATGTGTCCGCGCTCCTCCATGCCGCGGGTGAGGAGGAGGTTGCGGTAGATCTGCAGGAGGTCCTGGCGGGTGAGGCCGGCCTCCCTGATCTCGTGAAGGGAGCCGACCGGCTCGGCTTCTCTGACGGCCATGGATTCGCTCCTTGGAGAGTCGAGGCCAACTCTACCTTCACGGGTAGAGTGCGCCGGTGGGCAAAGCAGCCGACTGGTTGCGGGAGGAGCGCCGGCGAACGCTCGGCGACTGGGTCTCCCTCTGTCCCGGTTGCGGACACGCACTTCGGTACTTCGAGGCGAGCGAGTCCGAGCTGCCAGCGAGCTGCCCGCACTGCGGCGCGCGGATGGTGAGCCGCTGTCCCGACTGCGGCGCCCGGGTCGCCTCCGTCTTCGCGGTCGACTGCGAGGACTGCGGCGCGCGGCTTCGCGACCCGACCGGCTTCGGCGTCCCGATCCGCCGGACACGGCGGCGCTGACGTATAGTCGCCCGGTGGGGTACGCGATCCTCCGTCCCGAGGAGCAGGAGTTCAGGGCGCCGAGCTGGCGCCCAGAAGAGCCGCTGCGCCGGATCGTCGAGCTGCCGCTGCACGTCGAGCTGAAGCACTCGCGGGCGCACCTCTGGCGCTATCCGCCCGGCGCGACGGGGCGTCTCCACCGCGAGCACTCGCAGGAGGAGGTCTTCGTCGTCGTCGAGGGGACGCCGGCCGTCATGCTCGGCGATCCACCGGCGCGGCACGAGGCGCCGCGCGGGACGCTCGTCGCGGTCGAGCCGGGAACGCCGCTCCAGTGGCTGAACGACGGCGAGACCGACGCGCTGATCTTCGCCTACGGTGCGCCGGCCGAGTCGAAGGCCGAGATCCTGTAGAGCCGGTCGCTAGCGGCGCTCGAGGATCTCGGAGAAGTAGATCACCGTGACCGTGTCCTCCTCGGACACGTCGCGGTTGTAGAGCTGTGAGAGGAAGTGGACCATCTCCTCGGTCCGGCGCAGCTCCGGGTTGTCGTGGGTGATCTCCCGTGGCGAGAGCTCGCCGAGGCTCTTCACCTCCACCTTGTCGATCACGGCGTCGAAGATGTGCTCGCGCGGGCTGAAGCGCGTGCCGGCGAGCACGCGCACGATCATGCCCTTCCGGTACTTCCCGGACTTGTCGCCGAGGCGGATCGTCGCCGTCTTGCGATGGCTCCGGAGCTGGTCGGCGACGATCGGCGAGTAGAAGTTGAGCGCGAACACGGCGGACGGCGGGATCATAGAGGGTCTGCTCCGGCCCGCAGGAGCTCCGTCGCCTTTCGTACCAGCTCGCGCTCGCCGCGGTAGGCGAGCAGCCTCGGCGCCTCGTCCAGCGGGAGCCAGCGGGTCTCGGCCACCTCGTGCGCGTGCTCGGGCGGGATGTCGCCGAGCCGGCCCCGCGTCGAGCGGAAGAGGTAGAAGCTGACGACCTTGAAGACCCGCTCGCCCTCCCACGTGTAGACGTAGCGGACGTCGCCCAGCTTGGCGACGAGCGCGGCCTCGAGGCCGGTCTCCTCGGCCACCTCGCGCGCGGCTGCGACCTCGGGACGCTCCCCGGGCGCGACGAGCCCCTTCGGCAGCGCCCAGGTGTCCGTCTTCCCGGCAGGCCTGATCGCGGCCAGGTGCCAGCCGCGGTGGAGCCGGCGCACGACGACGCCACCCGCGGAGAACTCCCGGCGCATGCCTTGATCCTACGCGCTGGCACTCTCGAAGCGAGAGTGCCAGGTCCGACTTGCGGCGGGCGGCGTCGATGCGCTAGAGTGCGCCCGGGTTCGTTGCTGGCACTCACGCATCGAGAGTGACAGACCACGAGAGAGAAGGAGGGATTGCTTCATGGATCTGAAGCCACTGGGCGATCGTCTCATCGTCGAGGTGCTCGACGAGGAGGAGGTCCTGTCGAGCGGCATCGTGCTCCCGGACACGGCGAAGGAGAAGCCGCAGCGCGGCCGCGTCCTCGCTGTCGGCCCGGGCGCGCTGAACGACAAGGGCGAGCGGGTTCCGCTCGACCTCGCCGAGGGCGACACCATCATCTTCTCGAAGTACGGCGGCACGGAGATCAAGCTCGGCACCGACGAGTACCTGATCCTGCGCGAGTCCGACGTGCTCGCGAAGGTCGTCGAGAGCGGCTCGAAGAAGTCGAAGAAGGTCGCGGCGGGCGCTGCCGCCTAGGAGAGTCTGGAGGAACCTGAATGGCTCACAAGGAACTGAAGTTCAACGAGGACGCGCGCCGGGCGCTCGAGCGCGGCGTCAACACGGTCGCGAACGCCGTCAAGGTGACCCTCGGCCCGAAGGGCCGCTACGCGGTGCTCGACAAGAAGTTCGGCGCGCCGACGATCACGAACGACGGCGTCACGATCGCCCGCGAGATCGAGGTCGAGGACCCGTTCGAGAACCAGGGCGCGCAGCTCGTGCGCGAGGTCGCGACGGCGACGAACGACGTCGCCGGTGACGGCACCACGACCGCGACCGTGCTCGCCCAGGCGATCATCCGCGAGGGCCTCAAGAACGTCGCCGCGGGCGCGAACCCGATGGCGCTGAAGCGCGGCATCGAGTCCGCCGTGGGCGACGTCGTCGACGACCTCAAGGGTCAGTCGAAGGAGGTCTCCGGCAAGGAGGACATCGCCCGGGTCGCCACCATCTCGGCGCGCGAGCGCGAGATCGGCGACGTCATCGCCGACGCGATCGAGAAGGTCGGCAAGGACGGCGTCGTGAACGTCGAGGAGGGCCAGACCTTCGGCCTCGAGCTCGAGTTCACCGAGGGCATGCAGTTCGACAAGGGCTACCTGTCGCCGTACATGATCACGGACGCCGAGCGGATGGAGGCGGTGCTCGAGGATCCCTACATCCTCATCGCCAACCAGAAGATCGGTGCCGTCAAGGACCTCCTGCCCGTGCTCGAGCAGGTGATCCAGGCCGGCCGGCCGCTCCTGATCGTCGCCGAGGACGTCGAGGGCGAGTCGCTCGCGACCGTCGTCGTCAACAAGCTGCGCGGCACCTTCAGCGGCGTGGCCGTCAAGGCTCCGGGCTTCGGCGACCGCCGCAAGCGGATGCTCGAGGACATCGCGATCCTCACCGGTGGCGAGGTGATCTCCGAGGAGATGGGACTCAAGCTCGAGAACACGCAGCTTTCGCAGCTCGGCCGCGCCCGCC
>JBBILK010000263.1:0-1339 GCA_037444965.1 Actinomycetota bacterium
ACCAGATGCCCGACCGCCCACGTGATGACATGGTCGGCGGACTCGAGGTAGCCCTCGTGCTTCGCGAAGCTGCCCGGGAGCGCGGCGGCGATATCCCGCCCTACGGACGGCTTCTCGGCGATGATGAGGGTCTTGGCCACGGCGAAACACCATAGCGAGGAGACCGGCGCGGCCGCATCGGCCGCTGCGGCCAGTTCGCCGAAGCCGACTCGCTTCTACCGGTTGCTCACGTTCGTGTCACGTCCGGTCGTCGAGAAGCTGTATCGGCTCGAGGTGCGCGGACTCGAGCACGTTCCCCCGCACGGCGGGCTCGTCGTCGCCGCCAACCACACCTCGAACCTCGATCCCTGGCCGCTCGGGATCGCGCTCAGGCCGCGCTCGCTCCACTTCATGGCGAAGTACGAGCTCTGGTGGCCCCCGCTCAAGTGGCTGATCGGCGCCGCAGGCTCGTTTCCCGTTCGCCGCGGCGAGGGTGACGTCGAAGCCGTCGAGACCGCGATCCGCCTCTGCCGGGAGGGACGGGTGATGGCGATGTTCCCGGAGGGCACCCGCCGCAGAAAGGGGCTCCGCAAGAAACACGAGCCGCGGCCCCACAGCGGGGCCGTCCGGATTGCGCTCGGCGCCGGGGTGCCGCTGGTGCCGGCCGCGATCCGCGGCATGGATCGCCTTGCACGCCTCGGCCCCGTACGGGTGCTCTTCGGACCGCCCGTTCCGCTCGCCGACCTCGAGAAGCTCGCGTCACGCGAGGCGGCCCGAGAGGGCACGGCCCGGCTCTGGTCGGAGATCCAGCGGCTCGAAGCCGAGCTCGACGCCCTGCAGCGGCCATGACGCGGCCGCTGATGGCGATCGACGGCGACTCCCTCGCCCACCGCGCCTTCCACGCGCTCCCGAAGACGATCCGGGACGGGGAGGGACGGCCCGCGAACATGGTCGTCGGCTTCACGAACATGCTCGTCCAGCTGTGGGAGAAGGAACGGCCGCGAACCGTCCTCGCCGGCTTCGACACGCTGACCAACGCGACCTACCGCAGCGAGCTCTTCCCCGGTTACCAGGCCGGTCGCGTCTTCCCGCCGGAGCTCGTCGAGCAGCTCGACCGGCTCCCGGAGCTCGTCTCGTCGTTCGGCTTCGCGTTCGCGAAGCAGGCGGGCTACGAGGCCGACGACTTCCTCGCCGCGGCCGCCCGAGCCGAGTCCGCGGCCGGGGGGCGTACGCTCGTCGTGACGAGCGACCGAGATTCGTTCCAGCTTGCGAGCGAGGCCGTGACGATCCTGATGCCGAAGCGCGGCGTCTACGAGCTCGAACGGGTCGGCCCGGCCGAGGTCAGGGACCGGACCGTTTC
>JBBILK010000263.1:1349-4857 GCA_037444965.1 Actinomycetota bacterium
AGCCGGAACAGGTGCCGGACTTCATCGCGCTCCGGGGCGACCCGTCGGACCGGCTCCCGGGGGCGAGCGGAATCGGTGCCGTCAAGGCCGCCGCCATCCTCCGCGAGCACGGCTCCCTGGAAGGCGCAATCGCCGCCGGGCGCTTCTCGGCAGAGGCGGAGGCGCTCCGCGCCTACCTCGCGATCGCACGGCTCCAGGCCCACGCCCCGCTCCCGCCTCTCCCCGACGCCGAGCCGAGCTTCGCCGACGCCGCCGCCCTGGCCGAGGCGTGGGGTCTCAGGGCGCTCGCCGACCGCCTTCGCGCGCGGGCATGATCACGACGTGCTCCTCGCGCGGGCCGTGGACGCCGAGGACGAGCACCTGCTCGATGTCCGCGCTGCGGCTGGGCCCGGAGACGATCGCGACCCCGCTCGGCAAGCCGGCGCCGAGCGCCTCGAGGAGCTCCTCGAGGCCGGGAAGCACCCGGTCTTCGCTGACGAGCGTGACGTGGACCTCGGGCAGGAGCGAGCGGGCGCGCGGTTCCTCCGGCGCCGCCGCGATCACGACGCTGCCGGGGTCGGCGAGCCCGTAGAGGGCCTCCGACACGGTCGCCCCCTCGATCTCCGGGACGATCCGGTAGTGGACCCTGAAGCCGTTCCGCTTCAGGTTCGCGGCGAAGAGCTCGACGAGCGCGGCCGTCGTCATCGCCAGTCACGGAACCGCCGGCGGGCGAGGCGGGGAACCGCCCTGCCCTCGGCCCAGGTCCGTCCCGGCCCCCACCTGCCGGCCAGCGGCTGCCCGAGCCGGGCGGCCCACGTCGTCAGCCGGTAGGAGAGCGCCCTCGACCACGCGAGCGACCAGAGCGTCATCGCCAACCGCTCGCGCCGCGACACGAGCCGCCGCTCGACGAGATCCCGGCGGAGCTCCAGCAAGAGCTCGTGGAGCGGGATCTTCACCGGGCAGGCCTCCGCGCAGGCTCCGCAGAGCGAGGACGCGTGCGGGAGCGAGCGAGCCTGGCCGAGACCGACGAGCAGGGGCACGAGCACCGCGCCCATCGGGCCCGAGTAGACCGGGCCGTACGCCTCGCCCGCGGTCTTGCGGTAGACAGGACAGACGTTGAGGCAGGCGCCGCAGCGGATGCACGCGAGCATCTCCTCGTACTTCGTGCCGAGCAGGTTGCGCCGGCCGTTCTCGAGGAACACGACGTGGAGCTCCTCCGGGCCGTCCTCCTCGCCTTCCCGCCGCGGCCCCGTGATCAGCTGCGTGTAGCTGGACAGCGGCTGGCCCGTGCCGCTCCGGGCAAGGAGCTTGAGCAGCGGTGCCAGGTCTGCGAGCTCCGGGACGAGCCGCTCGATGCCCGTGATCGCGATGTGAACCTTCGGCAGCGAGCTGACGAGACGCGCGTTCCCCTCGTTCGTGACCGTGACGATCGTGCCCGTCTGCGCGACCGCGAAGTTCGCTCCGGTGACGCCGACGTCGGCCTCCAGGAAGACCTTACGGAGCTGCCTGCGGGCGGACTGCGTGAGCTCCTCGAGGTCGGTGGGCACGGGATGCCCTTCGACCTCCGTGAACAGCGCCGCGACGTCCTCCTTCGTCTTCTCGAGCGCCGGGGCGACGATGTGCGCCGGGTGCCCGCCGGCGAGCTGGAGGATGTACTCGCCGAGGTCCGTCTCGACCGGCCGGACCCCCGCCGCCTCGAGCGCCGCGTTCAGGCCGATCTCTTCCGTGGCCATCGACTTCGACTTCGCAAGCAGCGTCGCGCCTCGCCTGCGACAGACCTCGACCACGTACGCGCAGGCTTCCTCGGCCGTCGCGCACACCTTGACGTGCCCGCCGCGGGCCTCGAGGGCGGCGGTGAACTCGGCCAGGTACCGATCGAGGTCGCGAACCCCCCGCATGCGGACGTCGTGCGCACGCTGCCGGAGCTCCTCGATGCCCTCCAAGGCTCCCCAGGCGTCGAGCCGGTGGGAACGGAGGCGGGCGGTCGAGACGTCGACGGCAGCCTGGACGCGCGCGTCGGCGAGCTTCGCCCGCGCAACCTCGCGGAACCGGGCGGGCGGCTGCGCGAGCTCCGTCACGCGGAGGCTCCGCGCGCGAGCGCCGTTGCAAGGTGCACGATCGGGAGCCCGCCCGTGCGCTCCGAGCGCCCCCGCAGGTGCATGAGACAGCCCGGATCCGCGGTCACGAGCGCCTCGGCCTTGACCGCCTGGGCGGCGGCGAGCTTGTCGTCCGCCATCGCGACCGACACCTCCGGTTGGCGCACCGAGAACGTGCCCCCGAAGCCGCAGCAGAGGTCCGGTCGCGGCAGCATCACGACCTCGGCCCCGCTTCGCTCGAGCAGCCTCCTCGGCGGCGTCGTGATCCGCAGTTCTCTCAACATGTGGCAGGAATCGTGGTAGGCGACCGTGCGGCCCTCGTTCCGCCGCGGAAGCTCGGAGCTACGAGCGTCGAGGAACGCGGAGAGCTCCCAGACCTCGTACGGCTCGACGCCGAGAAGCTCGGGCAGGTAGTGCGCGACCATCGTCGTGCACGAGCCCGAGGGAACGACCACGGGTAGCGAGCGCGAGAAGGCGCGCGCGAACGTCCGCGCGACCCGCCGCGCGGCCTTCCGGTGCCCCGAGTTGAACGCCGGCTGGCCGCAGCACACCTGGCGGTGCGGGAACTCGACCTCGAACCCCGCCTCGCGAAGGAGCAGGTCGGCGTCGGCGACGGCCTCGGGGAAGAGCAGATCGCCGAGGCAGGTGGCGAAGAGCTGCACCCGCTGCGCGCTCACACCGGCAAGCGTACTGGGCGCGCCTTACGGCGAGGACTCGCCCGCGGCCAGCTCCCGGTAGTCCTCGCGCACCGGGTGGAAGATGTCGAGCACGCGGCAGCCGGATCTGCCGGCTCGCGCGCCGTGCTCCACGTCGCCCGGGATCTGGTAGGCGTCGCCGGGCCCGAGCGGGTGGTCGACCCCGCCGATCGTCATCGTGATCTCCCCGGAGATCACGTAGCCGAGCTGCTCGTGGGGATGGCTGTGGACCGAGACGGTCGCGTTCGGGTCGAGGTCAACGAGGTTGAGCTGCACCGCGTCGCCGAACAGCGGGTACATGCGAACGCCGGGAGCGAGGGAGAGCGGCCCGGCCGCGGTGAGCGGTTTCACGACGTCGGCCACGGCGGAACCATAGGACGTATCGTCGCGCCGTGCGCGTGCTGACGGCCGGCGAGACGATGGTGCTCCTCGACGGGGTCGAAGGTGGCGGCTTCCGGCTGGGCGCCCAGTTCCGGCTGCGCATCGGCGGGGCCGAGTCGAACGTCGCCGTCGCCCTCGTCCGGCTCGGGATCCCGGTGACCTGGGTCTCGCGGCTCGGCGCCGACCCGCCAGGCGACCTCCTCCACGCAACGCTTGCGGCCGAGGGGATCGACCTGCGCCTCGTCCGCCGGGACGCCGCGGCTCCAACGGGCCTCTACCTCAAGTGGCACGAGGCGGGAGAGTCCCGTGTCCTCTACCGGAGAGCCGGCTCTGCGGCGAGCCGCCTCGAGCCCGCCG
>JBBILK010000264.1:0-4853 GCA_037444965.1 Actinomycetota bacterium
CGCGGAGGGTGCGCCGCAGGTCGACCAGGCCCTGTTCGGGCTCGGCCTCCCGGTGCTCGGGATCTGCTACGGGATGCAGCTGATGGCACAGGACCTGGGTGGGCGGGTCGAACGGACCGGTGCTTCCGAGTTCGGCCGGACCGAGGTCGAGGCGGAGGCGGAGAGCCTCCTCTTCCGGAGCCAGCCGCGCAGCCAGGTCACCTGGATGAGCCACCGCGACTCGGTCACCGCGGCACCGCCCGGCGCGGCGGTCACGGCCGGCTCGCCCTCGACGCCGATCGCCGCCTTCGAGGATCCCGAGCGCGGGCTGTACGCGGTCCAGTTCCACCCGGAGGTCGTGCACACCGAGCACGGGATGGAGATCCTCAAGAACTTCCTCTACGCGGCGGCCGACGCGCCGCCGCTCTGGACGCCCGCGTCGGTGATCGAGGTCGAGGTCGAGCGGATCCAGGCGCAGGTCGGCGACGCGCGCGTGCTCTGCGCGCTCTCGGGCGGAGTCGACTCCGCGGTCGCCGCGCTGCTCGTTCACAAGGCGGTCGGGCAGCAGCTCACGTGCGTCTTCGTCGACCACGGCCTGCTCCGCAAGGACGAGGCGCTCCAGGTGGTCGAGACGTTCGACCGCCACTTCCGCATCCCGCTCGTGCACGTCGACGCGCGCGAGCGCTTCCTCGCGCGCCTCGCCGGAGTCGACGATCCCGAGGAGAAGCGCACGCGGATCGGCGAGGAGTTCATCCGCGTCTTCGAGGCCGAGTCGCGCAAGCTCGGCCGGATTCCGTACCTGGTGCAGGGGACGCTCTACTCGGACGTGATCGAGTCGGGCGGCACTGGCGACGTGGCCGCGAAGATCAAGTCCCACCACAACGTCGGCGGGCTCCCGGAGGAGATCGACTTCGAGCTCGTCGAGCCGCTGCGCATGCTGTTCAAGGACGAGGTGCGGCGGGTCGGCGAGGAGCTCGGCCTCCCCGAGTCGATGGTCTGGCGCCACCCCTTCCCGGGCCCCGGGCTCGCGATCCGGATCATCGGCGAGGTGACCGAGGAGCGGCTCGAGATCGTGCGCGAGGCGGACGCGATCCTGCTCGAAGAGGTGCGCCGGGCCGGCCTCTACCGTGACCTCTGGCAGTGCTTCGCCGTCCTCCCGGCGGTTCGCTCGGTCGGGGTGCAGGGCGACGAGCGCACGTACGCCTACCCGATCGTGATCCGCGCCGTCACCTCCGAGGACGCGATGACGGCCGACTGGGCGCGGCTCCCCTACGACCTCCTCGAGACGGTCTCGAGCAGGATCATCAACGAGATCCCGGGCGTCAACCGGGTCGTCCTCGACCTCTCCTCGAAGCCGCCCGCGACGATCGAGTGGGAGTAGCTTTACTGCACGCATGCCGAACCGGGGACTCAAGACAGCGTTCGGACTCGACTTCCGCCGGATCGGGTCGCTGCCGCCCTACGTCTTCGCCGTCATCGACCAGCTCAAGCTCGAGCTGCGGCGGGCCGGCGAGGACGTGATCGACCTCGGCTTCGGCAACCCCGACATCCCCTCCCCGCCGGAGGTGGTGGAGAAGCTCTGCGAGGCGGCGCAGAAGCCGCGAAACCACCGCTACTCGTCGAGCCGCGGCATCCCGAAGCTGCGGCAGGCGATCTGCGACCTCTACGAGCGTCGCTTCGGCGTCACGCTCGACCCGGAGACGCAGGCGATCACGACGATCGGGGCGAAGGAGGGGCTCTCGCACCTGATGTGGGTGCTCCTCCAGCCCGGCGACTCGGCCGTGGTCCCGAGCCCGAGCTACCCGATCCACATCTACGCGCCGGTGCTCGCCGGCGCCGAGGTGGCCCGGGTCCCGATGGGGCCCGAGGAGGACCTGTTCGGGAATCTCGTCGAGACGTTCGAGCGGTCGTGGCCGAAGCCGCGCGTGATCATCCTCTCGTTCCCGCACAACCCCACCACGTCGACGGTCGACCTGCGCTTCATGCAGCGGGCGGTCCAGTTCGCGCGCGAGAACGAGGTGCTGATCGTCCACGACTTCGCCTACGCCGACCTCGGCTTCGACGGCTACAGCCCGCCCTCGATCCTCCAGGTCGAAGGCGCGGACGAGGTGGCAGTCGAGCTGTACACGCTGACGAAGTCGTTCTCGATGGCCGGCTGGCGGGTCGGCTTCCTGCTCGGCAACGCGGAGGTCGTGCAGGCGCTCGCGCGCCTGAAGTCGTACCTCGACTACGGGACGTTCCAGCCGATCCAGATCGCCTCGATCATCGCCATGAACGAGGTGCCCGCGTACCCGGACGTCGTGCGGGACATCTACCAGTCGCGCCGCGACGCGCTCTGCGACGGTCTCGCCCGGGCCGGCTGGGCGTTCCCGAAGCCGCGCGCGACGATGTTCGTCTGGGCGCCGATTCCCGAGCCCTATCGGGAGGCCGGCTCGCTCGAGTTCGCGACGATGCTCACCCGGGAGGCGAAGGTGGCGGTCAGCCCGGGCGTCGGCTTCGGCCCCGGCGGCGACGGCCACGTCCGCTTCGCGCTCGTCGAGAACGAGCACCGGATCGGCCAGGCGGTACGCTCGATCAGGAGGGTGCTCGAGCTCCCGTAGCGCCGAGGTGCTCCACGAACCAGTCCCTGGCGGCGCCCGCGGCCAGCTCGAACTCGGCGACGTAGGCGTCGAAGTGTCCGCCCGGGAGGATGTGAAGCCGCTTCGGTTGGAGCGCGCGCTCGTACGCCTCGAAGGCCTGGTCGGCGACCGCGGCGGTGTCGTTCGCAGCGACGACCAGGAGGAGCGGCGTCGGGCTGATCCGGTCGACGTAGGCGGCCGGCTCGTACTCGATGATCATCTCGACGCTGCGCGATGTGACCTCGTTCCGCCACGCCGGAGCCCGCGTCCGGGCGGTCTCGCTGAACCACTCCCAGGAGTCGCGGTGGGGTAGGACGCAGACGCCGAGCGGATCCTCCGAGACCATCGGGATCATTGCCGGCGGCTTGCCCGCGAAGCGCGCCTCCCGGTCGGCGTCGAACCCGGCGCGGACCTGGGGCAGGAGGTCGGGCCGGATCTGCCGCAGCAGGTTGCGGTAGCCGCTCACGACCGGGACCTGCGAGACGACGCACTTGACGCGGCGGTCGATCGCGCCGACCACGAGCGCGTGCCCCCCGCTGAGGCTGGATCCCCAGACCCCGATCCGCTCGCGATCGACCTCGGGGAGCGTGCGGGCGTAGAGCCACCCGCGCAGCGTGACACCCTCGGCGTCGAACTCGATGTCGCTCCGCACCGGTCGCTGCTCCTGTTCTGGAGTCCGTGACACTACGGCGCTGCCTCGGGGACGTCAACCGTTCGGTAGCGCCGAAACCACGGCGTGAGCAGGACGGCGAAGACGACCGAGAACACGGTCGCGAGCACGAACGGCGCCCGAGTGTCGAGGTCGAAGAGCGGCACGTAGATCAAGGGCGCGATCGCGACGCCGGCGAACTTGAACGCGCTGTACGCGGAGACCGCGCCGGCCCGGTTCCCCGGGAACGACTCGACGGCGATCGTGTTCAGGCCGGCCCACACGAACGCCGAGGCGCAGCCGATCCCGAAGTAGCAGAGCGCGAAGGCCCAGACGCTTCCCGCGAACACGAGCCCGACCACGCCGGCGGCGCAGGCCAGCGCTCCGAAGAGCGCGGTCTCGGGCCTGCCGAAGCGATCGGTGGCGACCCCGCCAGCTCTGCCGAGGACGATGCCGCCGGCTCCGTAGCAGGCGACGACGAGGCCGGAGGCGGCCGACCCGAGCCCGAACTCCTCGTCTGCCACGAGCACGACGACGAAGCCGATCGCCGTGAACCCCAGGTACCCCGCCATCGCCTTGGCCGAGAGGAGCGCGATCCAGCGGTTGGCGAGCGACCGGAACGACGCTCGTTCCGCACGCTCGCCCTCGCCGCTCACGAGCGTCAGCGCGGGAAGCGCGAGAGCGAGCGAGACGGCGGCGACGACGGCGAAGGCGATGCGCCACGAGAGCTCCCCCAGCGCGCCGCCGAGCACGGGAGCGATCGTCAGGCCGGCGACCTGGACCGCGGCGAAGGTGCCGACGCTTCGTCCGAGCACCGCGGCCGGGACGGCGTCCGAGAGGGCGGCCAGCAGGATCGGCGTGAGAAACGCGTTGGCAGCGCCCATCGCGGCCCGGAAGCCGATCAGGAACCCGACGCTCGGGGCCAGCGCGCAGGCAAGCGCCGCGAGGCCGTAGACGACGTACCCGGTTCGCACGACCCGGGCGCCGCCGACCCGCTCGGCGATCGTGCCCGACACGAGCTGGAGGGTCGCGAAGGGGATCATGTACGCGGTGATCGCGGACGCGACCAGCGCGACGGACGCGTCGAGGTCACTCGCGATCGTCGGGATCAGGGAGATCAGCATCGCGCCGCCGAACGGGCCGAGGAAGCCGCCGGCGTAGATCGGAGCGGTCGAGAGGCGCACGGGCGTAGGCTACGCGGCCGTGCAGGTCGCGAGGCTCGTCGAGCTCCTTGCCGCGACGACGATCGGCGAGACGTTCAACTTCTACCGGGACGGCGAGGGTGCCGAGCTCCGGCGGGCGCGACTCCGCGCCTACCTCGAAGCGCGGGCCGGCGCGCCCTTCCTGCTCGTCGGCGAGGCGCCCGGCTACCGCGGCGCGCGGGTGTCCGGGATCCCGTTCACCTCCGAGCGCCAGCTGACCGGGCAGGCACCGGGCGAGGCGACCGCGACGATCGTCCACCGCGTTCTCGCCGAGCTCGGTCTCGAGACGGACGTCGTGCTCTGGAACGCCGTGCCGACCCATCCGCATCTTGCGGGCCGGCCGGACACGAACCGGCGCCCTTCGCGCCGCGAGCTCGAGGCGGGCCGGCCGTTCGTGGCCGCGCT
>JBBILK010000265.1:0-3697 GCA_037444965.1 Actinomycetota bacterium
CACCAGAGGTTGACGGCGACGAGGAAGTCGCGGACCGAGTCCGCCTTCCGGGCGGCCCACATCCAGCTCCGGAAGACCTCGTGCAGGAAGCGGTCTCCCCGGCACCACGTCCCGTTCAGGACGAGGCTGCGCACGCGCTCCGGGGCAGCGAGAGCGACCTCCTGCGCGATCGCCCCACCCATCGAAGAGCCGACCAGGTGGAGTCGCTCGAGCCCGAGCTCGTCCATGAGCGCCAGGGTGTCGGCGGCGAAGTCGGCGATCCGGAACGGGCCGTCCGGCGTCTCCGAGCGACCGACACCGCGGTTGTCGAACGTCGTCACCCGGTAGCGACCGCTCAGGCCGGCGACCTGGTCGGCCCAGCAGGCCCCCTCGTCGGCGAGGCCGGCGATGAAGAGGACGTCCTCTCCCTCACCCTCCTGCTCGAACCAGAGGCCGACTCCGCCTGCCCTGACGACGCCCAGCGCCGCCTACCGCACGACGAGCACGTCGCAGGGCGCGTGGTGCAGCACGTTCGTCGAGACGGAGCCGAGCAGAAGGCGCTGGGCCGCATTGAGACCCCGGGTGCCGACGACGATCAGGTCGGCGCTCGTGGCCTCGGCCTCCTGCAGGAGCACATCGGCCGGGTTCCCGTGACCCTCGACGAAGTCCGCCGCCATCCCCTGCGAAGCCATGTACTCGCGCGCGGCGGCGAGCGCCTTCTCGCGCGCCTCGGCCTCGGCCGGATCGACGGGCGCGGCCCCCCCGCCGGGATCACGCACGAGTGTCGAGATCTTCGCAGAGCTGACGATCGACAGCCGTGCTCCCGACGCCTGCGCGATCATCGCGGCTCGCTCCAGCGCCCGCTGACCGTGCTCGGAGCCGTCGTACCCAACCACGATCCTCTCCATGCTCAGCCCCTTTCTCCCCGTATCGGAAGCGTTCTTCGCCTGGCTCGTAGCTTCGCTCCCCGGAAACTACGAGACGCGATCGCTCCGGTCAAGGCACGGGTTCACGATCTGCACCGTCCCGTCGGTCAGCAGTCGAGACCGAGCAGCCGCGCGCAGAGGGCGGCCGAGCACTCCGCGACGGCGAGCGACCCCTCGACGTCCACGGTCTCGCGGAGGTCGCGCCCGCCGTCCGTGAAGATCGCGAGCGCGACCGTCCGCCCGCCGGCGGCGACCAGGCCGGCGTCGGCGCGGACGCCGTCGAGCTCGCCGGTCTTGTTCGCGACCCAGACCGGCCAGTCGCGCCGGTGGTACTGCGCGTAGGTGTTCCAGCCGAGCCAGCGCGGGATCTGGTCGAGCAGGTGCTGGCGGGCGAGCACGCCGCGCAGGTACGCGCAGAGCTCCGCGCTCGCGAGCTCGTCACGGGCGAGCATCGCCAGCAGCGAGGCCTGCTCGCGCGGCGTCGAGACGCCGATCCCGCCCTCGAGGTCGTTCGTGATCCTCGAGAAGTCGACCGGTCCGAGCATGCGCGTCTGCTCGAGCCCGAGGCCGTCGAGATAGGCGTTCACCCGCGCCTCGCCGCCGCAGCGGTCGAGGATCAGGTTCGTGGCAACGTTGTCGGAGACGCAGATCGTCAGCTCGACCAGGTCCCGGAGGCTCAGCCGCTCGACGTCGAGCTGCTTGAGAACGCCGCCCCCGACCACCCGCTCGCCGCGCGGCGGCAGCGCCAGCACCTCGCCGAGATCGGCCTCCCCGCGCGAGACGAGGTCGAGGAGCGCGCAGACGAGCGCGACCTTGATCACGGAAGCGGTCGGGAAGCGCTCGTCCGGCCGCAACGACAGCTCGGCGCCGTCGTCGAGCCGGACGGCGTGGTAGCCGAGCCGGCCCGAGAAGCTCGCCTCGAGCTCCGCGATCCGCTGCTCGAAGCGGAGCTCGGGCCGGGGCGGGATCGGGACGTGGTCGCGGGCGCTCGCCACAGCTACCCGATCGCGACGATTCGCCGGGAGACGGCCCTGAGCCCGAGATCGACCGTCAGAATCTCCGCCGCATCGACGACCTCGCCCGTCGCAACGACGAGCGCATCGGGGAGGCGCAGCGACGGTCGCCTTGCCCGCAGCTGTGCCGCGCGCCGTGCAATCGCGCGGTCGATTGGCTCGATCCTGATCGGGACCTCGTCCACGAACGCGTCGAGCACGCCCGGCTCGGGACCACCAGCCCGAAAGGGCTGAACGAGAGCTTCCGCATACGCGCTCGCGGGAAGCACGAGCTCGTGGCGGTGGCGGGCGTGGAGCGCCGCCCGCGCCGCGTCGTTGTGGGCGTCGGTGTCGTCGAGGTGCGCGATGACGACGCCCGCGTCGAGGACTACCGGTCCCACTCCGATCGCAACTCGTCGAGGTAACCCGGGTAGTACACGCCGCGGAGCGTCCCGGCGAACTTCTCGATCGCGCTTTCCTCACGCCTGAGCACGATCCACCCCGGACCGCCCGGCTCGACCTTCAGCTCGTCTCCGGGCTTGATCCCGGTTTGCTCGAGCACGTCGACGGGGATGGTCGCCTGGTGCTTGCTCGTCAGCCTCGTGTAGCCTCTGCGGCGTTTCCTTACTGCTGCCACAAAAAGTAAGGTAACGTCCCCGCCGGGCCGCCGCAAGTGTCCGAAGCGGACGTCAGACGCAGGTATAGCCGCCGTCGACGGGGAGCGCGATCCCCGTCACCCAGGCCGCGTCGTCGGACGCGAGGAAGAATGCCGCCCCGGCGACGTCCTCCGGCTCGCCGAGGCGTCCGAGCGGATGCGCCGCGAGCACGCGGGCGTACCGCTCGGGATCCTGCTGCGTGTCGGTCGTCATCGCGGTCCGGATCCAGCCCGGGCAGATCGCGTTGACCGTGATCCCGTGGGGAGCGAGCTGCGCCGCGAGCGTGCGCACGAGCTGGAGCACCGCTCCCTTGCTCGAGTTGTACGCGACGCCGGCGGGAACGCCGACGAGCGACGCCACGGAGGCGATCGCGATCAGGCGTCCGCCGTCGCCCTGGTCGATCAGCTGCCGCGCCGCCTCCCGGCAGGTCCACCACACCCCGTGCTGGTTGACGGCGACCGTCCGGAGATACCGCTCCCACGGCTCGTCGACGAGGTCGCTGACGTCGGGGTTGATGCCGGCGTTCGCGACGGCGATGTCGAGCCGCCCGAACTCGCGCACCGCGGTCTCGACGGCCGCTCGCACCAGGGCCCCCTCCGTCACGTCGCAGGCGACGTAGACGCCACGGCCGCCGGCGGCGGCGATCTCCTCGTGGGTGGGCCCGCCCTGATCGCCGCCGCCCGGATCGGGATCCGGACGGACGTCCGCGCAGACGACCGCCGCGCCCTCGCTCGCGTAGCGCAGCGCGATCGCGCGTCCGTTCCCGCTCGCGGCGCCGGTGACGAGCGCGACCTTGCCCGCGAGCCTCACGAGCACTCCCCTCCGTCGACGACGAGCGTCGCGCCGGAGACGTAGGTGGAGAGGTCCGACGCGAGGTAGACGAACGCGTCCGCCGCCTCCCGCGGGTCGCCCGGACGCCCGAACGGGATCGTGTCCAGGAGCGCCCGCTCGGCCTCTGCCAGGTCGAGGCCCCGCCTCGCGGCGATGCCCTCGATCACCTGCTCCTCCATCTGCGTCTCGATCGAGCCGGGCGCGACGGCGTTCACGCGCACGCCGTACGGCGCGAGCTCCTTGGCGAGCACCTCGACGAGGCCGACCACGCCGAACTTCGAGGCACAGTACGCGGCGGAGCCCGGGTAGCCGT
>JBBILK010000265.1:3717-4838 GCA_037444965.1 Actinomycetota bacterium
CCTGCGAGGCCGTCGCGAGGATGACGCCGTGCCCCTGGTCGCGGAACAGGCGCCCCGCCTCCCGCAGGCAGAGGAAGACGCCGACCAGGTTGACGTCGAGCACGCGCTTGAAGATCGCCGTCTCCGTCTCGAGGAACGGGGCGCTCTGGAAGATCCCGGCGTTCGCCACGAGCACGTCGAGCCCCCCGAGGCGATCTCGCGCCTCGGCGACGCCAGCCCCGACCGCCGCCTCGTTCGTGACGTCGAACGGGACCGCGATGCCGCCGGCCGCGGAGGCCGCGTCCTCGAGCTCGGGCAGCACGTCGGAGAGCGCCACCTGCGCCCCTTCTTCTCGAAACCGGCGGGCGACGGCGAGCCCGATTCCGCGCGCGGCCCCGGTGACGAGCACGCGGCGGCCGTCGAGGAGGCCCATCTACGCGCGGGTGACGGCGCGGAAGGCCGCGCCCGTGCCGCCGTCGATCCGGAGCGTCGCCCCCGTCATGTGGCGTGACTCGTCCGACGCGAGCCAGGCGACGAGGCTCGCGACGTCCTCGCCCGTGCCGAAGCGACCCGACGGCGGCAGCGTCCAGCTCTCCGGGTTCTCGGCGTGGTGCTCGAACCCGACCGGCGTCGCCTGCACCCCGGGCACGACGTCTCCCGGGCAGACGGCGTTCGCGCGGATCCCGTAGGGCGCCCCCTCGGCCGCGAACAGCTCGGAGACGGCGACCGCGCCCGCCTTCGTCACCGAGTACGCGGCGATCTCGTGGATCCCCCGGATGCCGGTGTCGGAGCAGAGGTGGATCATCGAGCCGCCGCCCTGCTCCTTCATGATCGGGAAGCACGCGCGGGAGTCGCGGAAGAGCGCGGTCAGGTTCACCTCGACGAGCTCGCAGAACGCGGCCTCGGGCGTCTCCTCGATCGGACCGCCCATGAGGATGCCGGCATTCGCGACCAGGACGTCGATCCTGCCGCCGCCGATCCGTCGCGCCGCCTCGACCGCGCGGTCGGACTGCGCCCGGTCGCGGTGGTCGGTCGGGACGAACGTCGCTCCGGTCGCCGCGGCGACGGCGTCGCCGCGCGCCTGGCTCCGCCCCGTGAAGACGACCGTCATGCCCTCGGCGCGGAGCCGCTCGACGCACGCC
>JBBILK010000266.1:0-4837 GCA_037444965.1 Actinomycetota bacterium
TCGCCGCCCGCCTCGAGGCCGGCGTGTAGGGGCCGGACCCGCCGGCCCTACGGCGCCCGGCTCGCCGCGTCCTGCCGGAGGGCGATGCCGTCGCGGGCGAGGGCGAGCTGGACTTCCTCGCGCGCCTTGTAGATCCGCCACTTGACCGTGGCGAGCGTGATCTCGAGCGCGTCGGCGATCTCCGCGTAGGGAAGGCCGACGACGTCGCGCAGCAGGAGCGCCATCTTCAGGTCGGGATTGAGCAGGCCGACGGCGCGCCAGACCGCGTCGATCATCTCGATCCGCTCCGGTGGCGCGTCCACCACCTCGATCGGCCCGGCATCGTCGAGCGCTTCGGGATGCGGCCTGCGCTCCTGCGCCCGCAGCTCGTCGAGGACGCGGTTCTTGGCGATCTGGAAGACCCAGGTCGTGAAGCGGCAGCGCAGCGAGAAGCCGGCGAGGCCGTGGTGGATGCGCAGGAAGACGTCCTGGGTCAGGTCCTCCGCCAGCGTCCGGTCGCCGACCATCCGCAGGACGTAGTTGTAGACGGGCGCCTCGTACATGGAGACGAGAGCCGAGAAGGCACGGGCGTCGCCCCTCTGCGCCTTGCGGAGGAGCGAGATCTCCGGCTGCGGGAGTGGCACGGGGGTGAGCCTGACGCGACGGGCCTGGACGCGGTGTGCGCGAGTATAGCTCGCGCTAGGCGATCAGGCTCTCGCCCGTCATCTCCTCGGGTGGCTCGAGCCCGAGCAGGTCGAGGCAGGTCGGGGAGAGGTCGGCAAGGCCGCCGCCTTCCCGAAGCTCGAGGCCGTGCGCGGTCACGATCAGCGGCACGGGGTTCGTGGTGTGCGCCGTATGCGGGCTCGTCCCGTCCTCCTCCAGCATCTGCTCCGCGTTGCCGTGGTCGGCGCAGACGACGCAGACGCCGCCCTGGCGCTCGACGGCCTCGACCACGCGCCCCAGGCAGCCGTCCACGGCCTCGACCGCCTTCACCACGGCCGGGATCACGCCCGTGTGCCCCACCATGTCGGGGTTCGCGAAGTTCACGACCGCGAACCGGTAGCGACCGGCCGCGACCTCGCCGGCGAAGCGCCTCGCCACCTCGTCCGCGGACATCTCGGGCCTCTCGTCGTACGTCGCCACGTCCCTCGGCGAGGGGACGAGGATCCGGACCTCTCCCTGCCATTCCTGCTCGCGACCGCCGTTCAGGAAGTACGTGACGTGCGCGTACTTCTCGGTCTCCGCGATGTGCAGCTGCGAGAGGCCGTGCGCGGCGACGACCTCGGCGATCGTGTCGGCGACGTCCTGCTCGGGCAACGCGGCCGGGCAGCCGAAGTCGTCGCGGTAGCGGGTCATGGTCGTCAGGTCGTGGCCCTCCTCGAGCAGGCGCTGGGTCAGCTGCCTGGCGCGGTCGGGACGGAAGTTGAAGAAGACCGCCGTGTCGCCCCGGCCGAGCCGCGGGACGCCTGCGACGACGATCGGCTCGACGAACTCGTCCGTGACGCCGCGCTCGTAGCTGGCCCGAACCGCGGCGACCGGGTCGGTCGCCTCGGCCCCCTCGCCGAGGCAGATCGCGCGGTACGCCCGCTCGGTCCGCTCCCAGCGCTTGTCCCGGTCCATCGCGTAGTAGCGGCCCATGACGGTGGCGATGCTCGCCCCCTCGCTCACGAGCTCGGCGAGGTCGGCCGCGGCCGAGGTCGGCGAGACGTCGCGCCCGTCGGTGAACGCGTGGACGTGCGTCCGCTCCGCCATTCCCTGCCGGCGGGCGAGCTCGAGCAGCGCCCTCAGGTGGTCGATGTGCGAGTGGACGCCACCGTAGGAAACGAGTCCGAGCAGGTGAACACGCCCGCCCGTCGCCTGGGCCCTGACGAACGCCGCGTGCAGCGCCGGGTTCGTGAACAGCGTTCCGCTGCGGACGGCGCGGTCGACCCGCATCAGGTCCTGGTCGACGATCCGGCCCGCACCGATCGTGAGGTGGCCGACCTCGGAGTTCCCCATCTGGCCGGGCGGAAGCCCGACCGCCTCGCCGGACGCGGTCAGCGTCGTGTGCGGGTAGCGGGCCCAGAGCGCGTCGAAGACCGGGGTGTCGGCGAGCTCGACGGCGTTCCCCGGGCCCGGCGGGGCGAGGCCCCAGCCGTCGAGCACGACGAGGGCTACGAGCGGGAAGCTCTGGCGGCGCCTTCGCAAATCGCCACGAACGAGTCGACGTCGAGGGATGCGCCGCCGACGAGAGCGCCGTCCACGTCGGGCTGGGCGATCAGCTCGCCGGCGTTCTCGGGCTTGACCGAGCCACCGTACAGGATCGGCACGTCGAGCAGGCTGCGGATGTGCGCGTGCGCCTGCTGGGCGAGCTCCGGGGTCGCGGTCTTGCCGGTCCCGATCGCCCAGACGGGCTCGTAGGCGATCGTCAACCGCTCGTGCGAGCCGGTGACCACCGCGATCGCCTCCACCTGACGCCGTAGCACCGCCTCGGTCTCGCCGCGCTCGCGCTCCGCCTCGAGCTCGCCGACGCAGGCGATCACCTCGAGCCCCACCTCGAGCGCGTGACCCGCCCGCCGCGCCACCGTCTCGTCCGTGTCGCCGAAGTGCTGGCGGCGCTCGGAGTGGCCGACGAGCGTCCCGGCCACGCCGAGCTCACGGAGCATCTCGGGTGACACCTCGCCGGTGAACGCGCCCGTCTCGCCCCAGTGGGCGTTCTGGGCGAAGACGGCGACCGCCGTTCCCGCGAGCGCCCGCACGGCGCCGGCGAGCGAGACGAACGGGGGGCAGACGGCGGCGGCCACGCCCGTGAGCCCGGCCAGGCGCGGCGCGAGCTCGGCACAGAACGAGGCCGTCTCGGACGGCCCCTTGTACATCTTCCAGTTGCCGGCGATCAGCGGCTCGGCTCGGCGGCCCATGCGGCGGGAATCCTAGTGGCCCGTTCGCTCAGGCGGCCGGGATGGCGGCCACGCCGGGCAGCTCGCGGCCCTCGAGGAACTCGAGCGACGCTCCGCCGCCGGTCGAGATCCAGCCGATCCGGTCGGCGAGGCCGAGCTCCTCGACGGCCCGCACCGAGTCGCCGCCGCCGACGACGGTGAAGGCGGGCGACGCGGCGACGGCCTCGGCGACGGCGTGCGTGCCGGCCGCGAACCGCGGCCACTCGAAGACGCCTAGCGGCCCGTTCCAGAAGACCGTGCGGGCGGCTGCGATCCGCTCTGCGAACGCGCGGCGCGTCTCCGGCCCGATGTCGAGGGCGAGCCAGCCCTCCGGCACCTCGTCCGAGGCCACGACCTTCGACTCGGCGTCGGGCTCGAACGCGGCGGCGGCAACCACGTCAGCCGGCAGCAACACCTCCGCCCGTCCCGCTAGCGGAGCTCGCGCAGCGAGCTCCGCAGCCATCTTGCCCCCGACGAGAAGGGCGTCCGCGAGCTCGGCAAGGCGCTGCAGGACGCCGATCTTGTCCTCGACCTTCGCCCCGCCGACGACGGCGACGAACGGGCGCTCCGGGCTCTCCAGGAGGCGGGAGAGCTCGCGCAGCTCGCGCTCGAGCAGGAGCCCGGCGTAGGCCGGCAGCAGGTGCGCCACGCCCTCGGTGGAGGCGTGCGCCCGGTGCGCGGAGCCGAAGGCGTCGTTCACGTACAGGTCCATCCCCGCCGCCAGCTCGCGCGCGTACGCGGGGTCGTTCGCCGTCTCGCCCGGGTCGAAGCGCGTGTTCTCGAGCACGCGGAGGCGATCGTCCGGGAGCAGCTCGCGCAGGCGGTCGGCGACGGGAGCGATCCGGTAGTTCGGGTCGACGCCCTTCGGACGGCCGAGGTGGGAGCAGAGGACGACCTCGGCGGCGCCGCCGTCGAGCAGCAGCCCGAGCGTCGGCAGCGAAGCGCGGATCCTCGTGTCGTCCGCGACCCGCCCGTCCTCGAGCGGGACGTTGAAGTCGACCCGGACGAGGACGCGCTTCCCGGCCACGTCGGCGTCGCGGACGGAGCGCGGCACGTGCATCAGAGCACGTTCGTGACGAGATCCACCAAGCGGTTCGAGTACCCCCACTCGTTGTCGTACCACGAGAACACCTTGATCTCGTTCCCGTGCGCCATCGTCAGCTGGCTGTCGAAGATCGAGGAGTACGAGCTGCCGATCACGTCCGACGAGACGAGCGGCTCGTCCGTGTAGCGCAGGATCCCCTGCAGGCGGCCCCGGTCGGCGACCTCCGCGAAGCGGGCGTTGACCTCCTCGACGGAGGCGCTCGTCCGCACGTGCGCGACGAGGTCGACGATCGAGCCGTCGGCGACCGGAGCCCTGACCGCGATCCCGTCGAGCTTGCCCTTCAGCTCCGGGATCACGAGCCCGATCGCGCGCGCCGCGCCGGTCGAGGTCGGGATCAGGTTGACCGCGGCCGCGCGGGCGCGGCGGAGATCCTTGTGCGGGAGATCGAGGATCTGCTGGTCGTTCGTGTACGCGTGGATCGTGGTCATGAAGCCGGACTCGATCCCGAACGCGTCGTTCAGCACCTTCGCCACGGGCGCGATGCAGTTCGTCGTGCAGGAGGCGTTCGAGACGATCCGGTGCCGCTCCCGGTCGTACTCCTCCTCGTTGACGCCGAGGACGAGCGTGACGTCCGGCTCGGTCGCCGGTGCCGAGATGAGCACCTTCTCGGCGCCCGCCTCGAGATGAAGCTGCGCCTGCTCGCGCTTCGTGAAGAGGCCCGTCGACTCGAGCACGACCTGGACGCCGAGCTCCCGCCAGGGGAGCTTGGCCGGGTCGCGCTCGTTGAGGAGGCGGAACTCCTCGTCCCCGACGCGGATCCCGCCGTCGACGACCTCGACGCCGCCCTCGAGCGGTCCGAGGACGGAGTCGTACTTGAGGAGGTGGGCCATGGTCTTCG
>JBBILK010000267.1:0-4827 GCA_037444965.1 Actinomycetota bacterium
AACGTCCGGGCCTGGCTCGTGAGCTCCACGAGGCCGCGCTCGAGCGCGAGCCGCCGGGCCGGCGCGTCCAGGTCGGCAGCAAGGGCCGTCACCGCGCGCCCGTCGAGATCGAGGCCCCGAGCGGGGTCGCCGCCCGTCGCGAGCAGGAGCAGCGCCCGGCGGCCCGCCGCGCGCCGCTCGTCCTCGGCCACCTCGATCTCCTGCCCGGCGAAGAACGCGAGGCTGACGAGGCCGACGGCGAGCTCCTCCTCCTCGCCCTCGGCGAGCTGCCGCTCGAGCCTCTCGAGCCAGCCCTCGACCGCCCGGCTGCTCATGGGCCCGCCGGCAGGGGACGGCGCAGGACGATGGCGCGGCCGAGGAAGTGGCCCTCGAGCCCCTGCAGGTGCCGGTCGATGCTGGCGAGCACCTGCTCCGGCTCGCGCGTCCGCAGCGCCGCGACGGTGTCGAGCTGGTAGGCGATGGCGGTCTCCATGTCTCCGTACTCGACCGGGTACTCGCTTCTGATCGCCGCGAGCTGGCGGAACACGCTGGCGAGGAAGCCCTCGAGCGGCCGGTTGCCCGAGAGCGCCGCGATCCTCAGGTGAAAGCGAACGTCGAGCTCGATGAAGTCCTCGGGCCGCTCGTGCAGACCGTCGAGGCCGTGCGCGAGCTCGGCGAGGCCGTCGAGATCGGTTTCGCTCGCGTTCTCGGCAGAGAGCAGGGCGCACGTCGTCTCGATCGACCTGCGCGCCTCGAGCAGCTGACGGATCTCCTCTCGCCGCAGATCGGTGCGATCCGTCAGGAGCGCGGTCGGGATCGCGAGCGAACGCACGAACACGCCGCCGCCGCTGCCCCGCCGCACGTCGACGATGCCTGCGCGACGGAGCTGGTCGAGCGCCTCGCGCACGACCGGACGGCTGACCCCGAAGTGGGCCGCGAGCTCGCGATCGCTCGGGAGCCTGGTTCCCGGCCGGGCGGTGCCGGATCTGATGCCGTCGACGAGCGCCTGCGTGACCGCGTCCGAGGCGCGCGGCAGCACGAGGGCCGGGAAGGCGGAGGGGACGATCCGCTCGTCCCAAGGGCTCGCAGGCGCGTCTGCCATTCGCTAAGGTAAAGAAATCTGATCTATTGACATTCTAGGCAGATCGATGAGTCACGACGCCTTGCTCGCCGCTCCTCCCACCGCTGCCGAGGTCGAGGCCCTTCGCAGCGTCGAGCGCCGCGTCCTCTGGCTCGCGACCCGCATCATCGACCATGCGAACCGGGAGCGGCCCAAGGTCGACGAGCTCAAGGTCGGCGGCCACCAGGCGTCGTCGGCGTCGCTGGTCTCGCTGATGACCGCTCTCTACCTGTGGGACCTCCGCGCCGAGGATCTCGTCGCCGTCAAGCCGCACGCCTCGCCGGTCCTGCACGCGATCGAGTACCTGCTCGGCCGCCTCGACCGCCGTTACCTGACCACGCTTCGCGACTTCGGCGGTCTCCAGTCCTACCCGAGCCGGACGAAGGATCCGTTCCCGGTCGACTACTCGACCGGCTCTGTCGGGATCGGCTCCGCGGCGCCCCTGTTCGGCGCTCTCGCGAACCGCTACGTCGAGACGCACTTCGGGAGGGGCACCGGCGGGCGCTTCATCTCGCTGCTCGGGGATGCCGAGCTGGACGAGGGCAACCTCTGGGAAGCGGTGCTCGAGCCGCAGACACGCGGCCTCGGCAACGTCCTCTGGATCGTGGATCTCAACCGGCAGTCCCTCGACCGTGTCGTCCCGATCATCAAGGCGCACGAGCTCGAGCACCAGTTCGAGGCAGCCGGCTGGCAGGTGCTCGAGCTGAAGTACGGCCGGCGCCTGCGCGAGGCCTTCGAGAAGGACGGTGGCGAGCTGCTGCGCCGTCGCATCGACGCGATGCGAAATCAGCTCTACCAGAGCCTGTTCGGCGCCTCGGAGGAGGTGGTCGTCGACACGGTGCTTCGTGACCTCTCGCCGGCCGAGCGCCCGGTGCTCGAGCACCTGCTCGCCGGCTACGAAGGCGAGGTCGGCTCGCTGATCCAGGATCTCGGCGGGCACGACCTCGCCGACATCCTCGATGCGCTCGCGCTCGCGCACGCCGAGACCGAGCGGCCGACGATCCTCTTCGCGTACACGATCAAGGGGTACGGCTTGCCGATCGCCGGCCACCCGCTCAACCACTCGATGCTGCTCACGGGCGAGCAGGTCGACGCCCTGCGCGCGGAGCTCGGGCTCACGCCCGAGACCGAGTGGGATGCGTTTCCGGAGGAGAGCCCCGAGGGCCGCCTCTGCGGAGACGCCCGCGAGCGCCTCGCGCGCAGACGCCCCGCGACGCCCGCTCCGATCCCGGTCCCCGAGGCGCTCTCGACGCGTGACCCGGCGAGGACGGCGACGCAGGAGCTGGTCGGGCGGATCCTCCTCGACCTCTCCCGCGTCGAGGGGCTCGCCGAGCGGATCGTCACCGTCAGCCCGGACGTGTCCGTCTCGACGAACCTCGGCGGCTGGATCAACAAGGTCGGCGTCTTCGGCCTCGAAGAGGAGCCCGCGGACGACGGTGCGGAGCCGGCGGCGCTGTCCTGGCGCGTCTCGCCGGCCGGTCGCCACGTCGAGCTCGGGATCTCCGAGATGAACCTGTTCCTCGCCGTCGGCCAGCTCGGCATGACGCGCGAGTACCAGGGCGAGCAGCTGTTTCCGATCGGCACGGTCTACGACCCGTTCGTCTGCCGGGGCCTCGACGCGCTGATCCACGGCGTCTACTCGGGGAGCCGGTTCGTGATCCTCGGCACGCCGTCGGGAATCACGCTCTCGCGAGAGGGCGGAGCGCACCAGTCGACGATCACGCCGGGGATCGGGATCGAGCTGCCCGGGATCGTCTACGCGGAGCCGAGCTACGCTCGCGAGCTCGAGTGGCTCCTGCTCGACGCGCTCCGCCGGATGCAGGAGCCGGACGGCGAGGCGACCTACCTCCGCCTGTCGACGAAGCCGGTCGACCAGGCGCCGTTCGCGGCGCTCGTCGAGCGTCGTGGCGCGGAGGCCGTCAGGAGCGACGTGCTGGCGGGCGGCTTCTGGCTGCGGGAGCCCGACCCCGAGGGTGACGCGGTCGTGCTCGCCACGTGCGGCGCGATGACGCCGGAGGTGCTGGCGGCAGCGGAGCTCCTCGAAGAGGAGGAGGGCGTCTCGGCGGGGGTTCTCTGTCTCTCCTCACCGGACCGGCTCTATCGGGACTGGAGGAAGCGCCGCCTGGCCTTTCTGACGGATCTCGGCGCAAGCCGAGATCCGCCGCAGCTCGAGCGCCTGCTCCCGCCGGCGCTCCGGCACCTGCCGCTCGTGACCGTGATCGACGGCGCCTCGCACGCGCTCGCCTTCCTGGGAAGCTGCCTCGGGATGCGGACGGTTCCGCTCGGCGTCGACCGGTTCGGACAGGCCGGCAGCCTCGCCGACGTCTACGAGGCGTACGACCTCTCGCCGTCCGCGATCGTCACCGCCGCGCTGATCGCCCTCGAGCCGTAGGGGCCGGACCTGTCCGGCTCGTCCGCAGGCTTGCCGCCACCAGCGGAACGAGCACGAGCGCCGTGACGGCCGCGGCGACTGCGTAGACCCAGAAGGCCACGTCGTACCCGTCGCCCTCGCCGACGATCCAGCCTCCGACGTACGTCGAGACGACGGCCCCGGCCATGCCGGACGAGGCGGCGAGCCCCGATGCGGTCGCTCCGCCGGCCGGCTCGAACAGCACCGGCGGCACCGCGTAGAGCGGGCCGAGGCCGCCGGAGACCCCGAGTGCGGACAGGGTGGCGACGGCGACCGCGCCGAGCAGCGAGGGGGTCGGTGTGAGCGCGAACGCGGCGAGCAAGAGCGGGAGCGCGAGCGCAGCCGCGGCGACCGCGAGCGGCTTGCCGGCGCGGGTCGCCAGCCAGCCGATCCCGAACGTGGCGGGAATGCCGGCGAGGGTCATCAGCGCCGAGGCGAGGCTGATCTCGGCGGTCGAGAAGCCGGCGGACTCGTCCAGGTAGGGCGGGATCCAGGTGAAGACGCCGTAGGCCACGAAGAGCCCGGCGAACAGGGACGCGAGGAGGAGCCGGAAGGGCCGGCTCCCGAGCACGTCCCGGACGGGGCTTGCCCCCGCCGCCGCCCGGCGCCCTGGCGGCGACGCCGGGCCCGAGACGGCCGCGACGACGGCGGCGCCGGCGAGGACGGTGAGCCCGAAGACCCAGAACGGCCACCGCCAGTCGAGCGCCTCGGAGAGGAGCCGGGTCGCGAAGAAGGCGACGGTGCCGCCGATCGAGAGCCCGCAGAGGAAGACGCCGACCCCGAGGTTCGCCCGTGAGAACGGCAGCAGTGAGGTGACGAACGTCACGCCCGGCGCGTAGACCAGCCCGCCCGCGATGCCGATCGCTGCCCGGCAGAGGAGGAACACCGCGAGGTTCTCGGAGAGCGCGAACGCGACGGTGGCGACTCCGCAGAGGACGAGCCCAGCGACGACGACCGGGATCGGCCCGAAGCGGCCGGCGAAGCGACCGGAGACGGCGCTCGAGACCAGGAAGCCGCCCAGGCAGACGCTCATCAGGGCCCCTGCTTCCGCGTGCGAGAGCCCGAGCTCGTCGACGAAGGTCGTGATCAGCGGCGGGACGGCGAAGATCGGCAGGTACACGAGCCCGACCGCGAGGGCGGCGCCTCCGATCGGGAGCCAGAGTCGAGCCCCCGTTCGCCCGCTGTCACCCACGCGGCGGCGCGGCCCGCAGCAGTCCCGCCTCGGAGGCGTGCCGCATGACCCGGTCGACGTCGACGATCAGCGGCCCGCCTGCCTCGAGGGTGACCTCCACGCGTGTCGGCGCCGCGACGACCGCGA
>JBBILK010000268.1:0-4819 GCA_037444965.1 Actinomycetota bacterium
GAGCGGCGCCCGCCCGGCGAGGTCGGAGACCGAGCGGAAGGCGCCGCCCGCGCGCTCCGCGACGAGCGCCTCGGCGGCGCGCTCCCCGAGCCCCCTGATGTACGCGAGCCCGATCCGGACCGCGTCGCCCTCCAGCCGGCACCTGGCGTCGCTCCGGTTCACGTCCGGCGGCAGCACCTCGACCCCGCGGCGCTGCGCGTCCCGCACGAGGCTCGCCGGCGGGTAGAAGCCCATCGGCTGCGCGTTCAGGAGCGCGCAGAGGAACTCGGGCGGGTAGCGGTGGCGAAGCCACGCCGACTGGTAGGCGAGCAGGGCGAACGCGGCCGCGTGCGACTTCGGGAAGCCGAACGAGGCGAAGCCGAGCAGCTTCGCGAAGACGGTCTCCGCGGTCTCCCGCTCGACGCCGCGTGCCGCCGCGCCGTCGTAGAAGCGCTGGCGGTGCGCCTCGATCGCGTCACGGCTTCGCTTGCGGCTCATCGCGCGGCGCAGCCCCTCCGCCTCCCCGACCGTGAACCCGGCGAGCGCCATCGCCACCTCGAGCACCTGCTCCCGGAAGACGACCACCCCGAGCGTCTCCCGGAGCGGCTCCTCGAGCAGCGGATGGTCGTATGGAGGCTCGTAGCGGGGGTCATCGCGACGCCGCCGGCGCCGCTCGATGTACGGGTGGACGGCACCGCCCTGGATCGGCCCGGGCCGGACGAGGGCGACCTCCACGGTCAGGTCGTCGAGGTTCTCGGGAAGCGTGCGGACGAGCATCTGCATCTGCGCCCGGCTCTCGATCTGGAAGACGCCGACCGTGTCGGCGGCCTGGATCTCCCGGTAGACCGCCGCGTCGTCGAGCGGGATCCGGGAGAGGTCGATCGGCTCGCTGTGGCGGCGCGCGACCTGCTCGACGCACTCCTCGACCGCCGAGAGCATGCCGAGGCCGAGCAGGTCGATCTTGAGGAAGCCGGCGTCGGCGCAGGAGTCCTTGTCCCACTGGACGAGCTGGCGCCCCTCCATCGCCGAAGGCTCGACCGGGACGAGCTCGACGAGGGGCCGCGTCGAGATCACCATGCCGCCCGGGTGCTGCGAGATGTGGCGCGGCAGGCCGGCGATCTCGGCGCAGAGCTCGGGGAGCGCCCGCCAGCGCGGCGAGCGGAGCTTCTCCTCCGCGTCGGGGAGCAGCGCGAGCTCGCGCCCCACGTTCCTCGCGTCCCAGCCGTCGGAGACGCGGGCGAGCCGCTCCAGCTCGGCGGCCGGGAGACCGAGCGCCTTGCCCACCTCGCGGATCGCCCCCCGCGCCCGGTAGGTGGCGAAGCTCGCGACGAGGGCGGCGTGCTCGCGCCCGTACCGCTCGGTGACGGCGACGATCAGCCGCTCGCGGATGTCGCGGGGAAAGTCGAGGTCGATGTCCGGGACGGCGACGAGCTCGCGGTTGAGAAAGCGCCCGAGCGGCAGATCGGCGGCGACGGGGTCGACGTGCGAGAGGCCTGTGAGGTAGCAGACGATCGAGCCCACGGAGCTCCCCCGGCCCCGCCCTGGCGGGAGCGCGTGGCGCGGCGAGCCCGGCCCGCGGACGGAGGCGGCGACCTCACGCGCCAGCTCGAGCACCTCGTGGTGGAGGAGGAAGAAGCCGGAGAGCCCGAGCTCGGCGATCAGGGCGAGCTCCTCTCGCAGCCGCGCGTGCGCACGGCTGCGATAGGGGGAGAGCCGGTAGCGCTCCGCGAACGCCTCCGTGCAGAGTTGCGCCAGCCTGGCGTCGGCGGGCTCCGCGTCGTCCGAGAAGTCCGGGTAGCGGTACCCGAGCTCCTGCGTCAGGTCGAACTCGAGCCGCTCCGCGAGCGCGGCCGTCCGCGCCACGGCGCCCGGGTCGTCGGAGAAGCGGGCCGAGGCCGCCTCGGGCGGGACGAGCACGCTCTCCTCGTTCCCCCGCCGCATCGGCTCGCAGCCGTCGAGGGAGGCATGGTTCGCGATCGCGACCAGGACGTCCTGGAGGCGCAGGCGGCGGGGATGGTGAGCGTGGACGTTCCCGGTCGCCACCGTGCGAACCCCCAGGTCGCCGGCGAGCGCCCGGAGGGTGGCGTTGCGGCGGGCGTCCCCGCGCAGGTAGGGCCGCTGGAGCTCGACGTAGAAGCGCTCGGGCCCGAAGGCTCGCGCGAGGCGCGCGGCCCCGTTCGGGTCGCGGACGGCGAGGCCCGAGCGGGCGCAGCCGGAGAGGCAGACGAGCCCCTCGTTCAGCTCCTCGAGCAGCGCCGGGTCGAGCGAGGGGCTCAGGCGCTCCTTCGCGTGCGCGGCGGTGAGGAGGCGGCAGAGGTTCGCGTACCCCTGCGGCGACTCGCAGAGGAGCGTGACGTGAGCTCCCCCCTCGAGCGTGACCTCGGCGCCCGTGATCGGGCGCACCCCGAGCGCCTTCGCCGCGTGCGCGAACTCGAGCGAGCCGTAGACGCCGTCGTGGTCGGTGAGCGCGAGCGCCGGGTAGCCGAGCTCGGCCGCCCGCGCTGCGAGCTCCTCGGGCAGCGAGGCGCCGTCGAGGAACGAGTAGGCGGAATGGCAGTGCAGCTCGACGTACGTCATACGAACACATGTTCTAGTCGAACATGTGTTCTCGCGTCAAGGGGTCAGGCTCGGCAGCACCGTGCGGGGCAAGCCCGAGTAGGTGACCTCGTCGAAGCGCACCTCCGCCCCACCCTCGGCGAACGTCTCCAGGAAGACGCCGAAGGCCCCGCCCTCGGGAAGACCGTCCTCGAGCGTGACCGAGTCCACGTACTGCCCGTCCACCTGGAGGACGATCCTGCGCTCGCGGCACTCCCCCTCGATGCGGTAGCCGGCCGCCCCAGGCTCGATCGCCTGCGAGCGAGCCCACGACCCGTCACCGGTGAGGATGGTCGCCTCACCGCCGCGGCGCACGAGGATCGCGTAGGTACCGTCGGAGCCGATCCCGGCCGCGTAGTGGTTGTCGAGGTCCCGGTAGCCGCAGACGAACCCGAACCCCGCGTCCGCCGCCTCACCCGTGTCGCGGACGTCGAGGCGGATCGCCGCCCGGGCGGGAATCGACTCCGGCCCCACCGACGTTGCCAGCCATCCCGGCTCGCCGGCCCGGACGACCAGACTTCCCTCCTCGTACCCGGCCGAGCTCGCCTCGTCCGAGTAGCGCTCCCAGCCCGAGGCAGGGTCGTCGAAGGAGTCGACGGCGTAGGTCCGGAGCTCGCCACCGGTCTCGACCGCCCAGGCCGGGTCGGTGTCCGACGCCGGGTCGAAGGTGAGGCGCGCCTGCCCGCTCCCGTCGGCGTTGATCACGTAAACCTCGGCGTTGCCGTCGCGCACGCTCGTGAACGCGAGCATCGACCCGTCCGGCGACCACTCCGGGCCGAAGTCGTCCCCTGGCGACCGGGTCAGGTTCAGCGGCTCGCCGCCGCTCGCAGGCACCAGGCAGATCTCGGCGTCGTAGTCGAGTTCCTCCGGGAAGCAGTCGTAGGCGATCCAGGCGCCGTCGGGCGACCAGTCGGCGCTCGTAGTTGCGAAGGGATCCGCGGCAATCTGGGCCAGCTCGCGGCCGCCCGAGCCGTCGAGAGCGAGCAGGCGCAGCGTTCGCGAGAAGCCAGAGCCGCTCTCGAGGAACGCGAGCGCCAGGCCGTCCGGCGACCAGGTCGGGCTGAACGCCGAGCCCTCGACCACCAGCCGCTCGCTGCTGCCGTCGGGAGCGGCGAGCGAGATACCCTCGTCACCCGCGACATAGGCGATCGCCGACCCGTCCGGCGACCAGGCCGGTGCGTAGAAGCCGGTGCCCTGCCGCCCGACGTGGCTGAGGGCGTAGCGTTCCGAGCCCGGGTCGAGGATCTCGATCCCGTCCTCGGAGGCCCACGCGACCCGGCCGGTCGCGGCGGAGGCGTCGGGCTCGCGGTCCTCCGAGCTGTTCAGCGTTACCTGCTCCTGGCCGGAGCCGTCGACGTCCATCCGGAAGAGCTCGTAGTCGCCGTCGCGGTCGCTCGCGAACAGGAGCACCTGCTCGCCGGGTGGAGGTGTGACCGCCCGAGGCTCGACCGCGCCGGTGGCGGTCGGCGTTGCAGCCGGATCCGGCGCCGTCCCCGGCGCCACGTCCGGCGGAGCAGCCTGCTCGCTGCTGCCGCACCCGGAGGCCGCGGCGGCGACCGCGGAGAGCAGGATTGCGCAGGCGAGACCGGCCGGCCGGGCACGATCGATCACGGCCCGATTATTCGGCGGCCCTCGAGACCCGTCAAGGCCCCCGTAGCGAGCGGGCGCGACTTACGCGCGCTGCCGAAACCACCGGCCGCAGGTCTCGTCGCAGAAGACGACCGCGTTCTCCCCGGTCTCGAGCACGAGGTCGAAGTAACGGCGGCGAACCGGGCGCTCTGTCCACCACCGCTCGGCCACCCGCCACTCCTCCCGCAGGCGCGCCACCCGGACGCCTCCGACCGCGGCCGGAAGGCCCTCCACGGCCGCGACCGCGACGGGACGCGGCTCGTTCAGTCGTCGCGCGGAACGAGGATTGCTCTGGCCTCCGGGATGCGCGACCACGGCGCCACCTCCATGACGGTGCAGACAGCCTCGAGCCCCGCCGCCGTGCGGGCCTGGCGAAGCCCCTCCCTGAGCAGCTCGCGGAGGCGGCTCCCGCGGGCACGCACCAGCTCTTCCTGCGTCCCGGGCGACTCCGCGAGGGCCGGTGCGGCGAGCCGGAGCTCGAACGCCGGGGCCGGCAGCTCGGCCAGCTTGGGCGTGAGCGCGGGGCGGAGCCGAGCCAGGTCGGCGGTCGGCTCGCGCAGCGTCACCGTGCGACGCCAGGAGCCCCCGCCGACGAGCCGGGCCGTGAGGGCGAGCT
>JBBILK010000269.1:0-4751 GCA_037444965.1 Actinomycetota bacterium
CGCCCTCGACCGGCACGAACAGCCCGAGCTCGCGGAGAAGCACCGGCGTCCAGGCTCCTGCCGCAACGACCACCTCGCCGGCGAGGATGTCGCCGCCGGTGGTGGCGACGGATTCGACCCGGCCGTCGCGCCGGCGCAGCCCGATCGCCTCGACCCTCGTCCTGATCGTCGCCCCGGCCTCGGCGGCGGCCCTACCGACCGCGTGCACGAAGTCGAGCGGGTTGCAGTGCGCGTCGCCCGGGTAGTAGACGGCGCCCGCGGGCGTGACAGCGAGCGCCGGCTCGAGCTCGCGGGCCGCCGCGCCGTCGAGCACCTCCGGTCGCAGCCCGTTTCGCTCCGCCTCCGCCGCCGCGCGCTTCGCCGCGGCGAACGCAGCGGGCGACTCGTAGACGTTGAGCGAGCCGCGCCGCTCCAGCCCCGTCTCGAGCCCCTCGGCTGCGAGCTCCGCGTGCAGCGCGAGGCTCGCCGAGGCGAGCTCGCGGACGAGAGGTGCCGCCCCGCGGGCCCGCTCCGGGCGTGAGGCGGCCGCGAAGCGCGCGAGCCACGGGAGCACGGAGGCACGCGGCCTGAGGTAGAACGGGCCGTCGGGCTTCCACATCCAGCGCAGGCCGTCCCTGAGCGCGGCGGGGTTGGCGAGCGGCTCGTCGTGGCTCGGGCAGATGAGGCCGGCGTTTCCCGCCGAGCAGCCCCAGGCGAGCTCCGGTCCCCGCTCCAGCAAGGTCACGCTCGCCCCCCGGCGGGCGAGCTCGAGCGCGCAGCACGCACCGATTGCACCGCCGCCGACGACGACGACATCGGGTGCGCGATCACCGCTCACGAGGGAACCTAATCTACCCCCGGGTGGCCCGCGCCGCCTCCCTCGCCTCGCGCTCGTAGGGATTGGCGCGGTAGCCGTAGCGGAGGTACGAGAGGGGCATCCTGAGCGGGTGGTGCTGGAGCTGCCAGACGTGGCAGAGCTCGTGCGTCACGAGCTCGTCGGAGGTCTCCTCGACCGGCTTGCGGAGCAGGATCACGCCGTAGAAGGCGTACCCGTCGAAGCGCCGGAACCAGGGGAGCCGGAAGAACCAGGGCGCGGTGAGGATCCGCACCCGCTCCGACCGCACCGGTGCCGGGTAGAGGTCGAGCCGGTCGAGCCGCGTGCGGGCGCGGGCGAGCGCCGCCCTCTCCGCGGCGCTCACTGCGTCGTCGTGCCGTCCGCGGGCTGCTCGTCGCCCTGGCTCTCCTCCGTCTCGGGCGGCGGGAGCCGGAGGTCGTCGAGGACGAGCACGGCGGTCCCGTCCTGGAGCTGCTGGAACGAGAAGCGGAAGAGGCTCAGCTCCGTGAGCCGGTCGATCACCTCCACCTCGACCGGACGGATTCCCTCCGGCGGGGGCGGGATCTCGTCCGGGAGGGTCGCGCGGAGCGGGCGATCGAGCGCGTCCGCGAGCTTGCCCCGCTGGAAGAAGAGCGCCCAGCTGTCCTCGCTTCCCGGCGGCAGGAAGGCGACGACGGTCTCCGTCTCGTCCAGGTAGCGGAACGTGTAGAGGGCGAGCTCGAGCGCTTCCCGCCTGAGCAGGCGAAGCCGGGCGGGGGACGGCGTGCCTTCCTCGATCGCGCAGTCCTGCCCGAGCCCGCAGAGGATGTACACCTGCGTCGACTCGACCGGGAAGACGTCGACCGAGACCTCCCCGCTCCCGCTCGCCGGCGGCGTTCGCACGGCGATCGCGCCGAGCGGGATGTCCTGCACGCGCGGCGACGCTGCCTGCACCGTGACGAGCTGCGAGCCGCTCGCGAGCCGGTAGCCGCCCGCGACGTGGTCGGCGATCTCCTGGGCCCGGTTCTCGGCTTCGCCGCCGGGCCGCCACGCCGACCAGTCCGGCTCGGGCGGCTTCCCGGGCTTCGCGACGAGCACGACGAAGCCGGCGACGGCGGCGCCGAGCACGAGGCCGAGGGCGACGAACGCGAGCCGGAAGCGCGCACGATAGCTCCGTTCGTGCGCCCGGACCGGCGCCACGAGCGGCTGCTCGTCGGCCGGGACCGGCTCCGCGGGCGGCTCTGTCACAGTCTCGGCCACGCGTCGTCCTCGACGAGGTCGACCTCGGGAGCCTCGAGCGCGGCCGCGTCGAGCAGCTGCAGCACCTCGTCCCCGTGGAGCTCGCGCCTCTCGACGAGCACGTCGGCGATGTGCTCGACCGCCTCGCGGTTCGCGGCGACCACGTGGTGGGCGGCGATGTACGCCTGGCCGAGCAGCTGGGCCGCGAGCGTTCGCTTTGCAGGATCCGAGAGAACCCCGGCGATCGGGTCGTGCTCGAACGGGCCGCCGGAGCCCGCCCGCTGCATGATCTGCAGCCCGATCTGCTCGAACCGCTTCATGATCTTCTCGCGCTGCGCCTCTTCCTCCTCGGTATCGATGTGATCCCCCAGCTCGACCCGCTCCGGCGCCATCGCGCAGGAGCCGACCATCCACGCCGCCCGTGCGGTCGCGCTCATCACGTCGCCGCCGACGCCCGTCGAGTTCTCGCCGTAGAAGACGCGCTCGGCCGCCATCGCGCCGAGCGTCCAGATCAGCCGCCCCATCTCCTCGTGCCGCCAGGAGCTGAACCGCTCCTCCTTCTCGAGCGCCTGGTGGTGCCCGAGCGAGCGGCCGCGGCGGCGGATCGAGAGCCGGGTCGACTCGGTGCCCTTCATGTACACGTGGGCCGCAACCGCGTGCCCGGCCTCGTGGATCGCCACGGCCCGCGTCTCCTCGGGCACGTACTCGACGTTGATCGCGGTGCCGGACTCGATCGTCGTCATCGCGTCGACGATGTCCTCCCAGGTGAAGCTCTCGCGCCCGCCGTGGTGGGCGATGGTGAGCGCCATCGAGCACACCTGCTCGATCATGGCCGGTGAGTAGCCGTTCGTGATGCGAGCGAGCTCGTCGCGGCGACGGTCGGTGTCGAGCTCGAGCTCGTGAGCGACCTTCCCGAGGTAGAGGTTGAAGATGTCGAGCCGGTCCTGGCGGGTCGGCGTGCGGAACCAGACGTGGCGGCCCATGCGGCCCGGCCGCACGAGCGCGGGGTCGAGCACCTCGATCGGCACGTTGCAGGCGCCGATGAAGAAGATCTGCTCCGCGCGGGGTTTCGGCCTCGGCAGCCTGAGCGAGGCCGAGCCGAGCCGCCGCGGGATCACGTACGTCGCGTCGAGCAGGGTGTTGATCCGGGTCGTCCAGAAGCGGCGCCAGAAGGGCGGGTCGCCGATGCCGTCCATCGTGACGAGGAGCTGGTTCAGGGCGAGCTGTCCCATGCCCCCCATGAAGCCCGGGAAGACCTGATTGGCGATGTTGCCGACGCGCTGCGCGAACCCCGAGTAGTGGAGCGCGGGTGGATCCGCCCGCTCGGTGAACAGCCGCTCGCGCCAGGCGCGCGTCTCGAGGACGAGGTCTCCGGTCGGGGTCAGCGAGCCCCAGGGGCCGAAGAAGCAGTAGTCGTGGAAGCTCTCGGGCTGGAAGCCGCTGAAGCTCGAGCCGAGGGCGCGTCGCCGCATCCCGACCGCGTCGATCTCGTCGATGAAGACGATGCACTGCCCGCCCCACTTGCGGGCGAGGCGCTTCGCCTTGCGGGCGAGGAAGCGGACGATCAGCGCGTCGATACCGATGAAGGTTTGCGCGAAGCCGGAGCCCGGGATCGACACGAACGGGCAGTTGAAGCCGGTCGCGATCGCCTTCGAGAGCATCGTCTTCCCCGTGCCGGGCGGCCCGAGCATGAGCAGGCCGCGCTCGCGCTTGCCTCCCGCCCGCTCGAACGCCTCACCGGACTGCCAGAGGTTGACGACGTGCCGGACCTCCTCCTTCGCCTCGGCCTGACCCCGGACGTCGTCGAGCTTCACGCCCCAGTCCGCGTCGCCGGGCTCGTAGCCCCGGATCTGCGAGATCCCCATCAGCATCAGGGGACCGAAGAAGATCATGAAGTTCGCGATGAAGAGGAAGAACACGAACACGACCTGGATCCACAGCTGCGGCGTCGAGAGGATCCGCCCGATCGCGTCGACGATCTCTCCGATCGTCGCCGGCCACGACTCGGCGTCGCCCTGGAAGACGTTGACGAGCCAGACGATCGTGACGATGCCGATGAACCAGAGCCCGAGCTTGAGCCAGAAGCGCCAGAACCAGGCCCGCCGGCGGTCGACGACGTCCTGCTCCTTCGCCCGCTCCGACTGCTCGCCGAACAGGCTCGGCCACGGGATGAACTTCCGGATCACGACGTCGGACACCCCGCGGAACGCGACCACGCAGAGGAAGGTGACGACGAGCGACCAGCCGAGGGATAGCCCGGCTTGCTCGTGGAACCAGACGAACGCGACCGGCGCGGTCAGGACGGCGACGATGGTGAGCGCGCGTCCGAGCCGCCGCCACTGCGAGGCGAGCTCGCTCTTCGCTTCGGGGGGAAGCGAGAGGCCCTGCTGCGGCAGCGGAAGCGGCTCCTCGCTCGTCGCGCTGACCGCGCCATCGTCACTCGCCATATGGCTCGGAGTGTAGCTCGCTCATGCCCCGTTCTTCGGCCGGCGGCGGCGGGACGGATTGACCCGAACGAGGGAGCTGCGGGGGCTAGAGGATCCGGCGCGCGCCGACGTAGGTGCCGGCGTACCAGCCGTCCGACATGCTCGAGATCTTGACGACGTCGCCCGTGTGCGGGGCGTGGATGAACTGGCCGCCGCCGATGTAGATGCCCATGTGTCCGAGCCCGTTGAAGAAGACGAGGTCGCCGGCCTGGAGCTGATCTTGGGAGACGGGC
>JBBILK010000270.1:0-4738 GCA_037444965.1 Actinomycetota bacterium
GGCGCGCCGACGAGCTGATCGAGGCGGGCCGCGTGACCGTCGACGGTGCGCCCGGGACCCTCTCGACCCGGGTGCAACGGGGCGACAGGGTGGAGGTCGACGGCAGGAGGGTCGCGCCAGAGCCGCTGACGTACGTGCTGCTCCACAAGCCGGCGGGTGTCGTCACGACGGCGCGGGACACGCACGGCCGGCCGACCGTCGTCGGGCTCGTCGGCCACCCGCACCGGATCGTCCCCGTCGGGCGGCTCGACGCCGACACGACGGGGGCGCTGCTCCTGACGAACGACGGCGAGCTCGCGCATCGCCTCGCGCATCCCCGCTACGGGGTCGAGAAGGTCTACGTCGCGGACGTCGAGGGGGTGCCGTCCGCAGCGGCGCTTGCGGCGTTGCGCGGCGGCGTCGAGCTCGACGACGGGAGAACGGCCCCGGCGCGCGCCCGCGTGCTCGCGCGGAGCGCCGAGGGAGCGAGCCTCGAGCTCGTGCTCCACGAGGGCCGCAAGCACCAGGTGAAACGGATGTGCGAGGCGGTCGGCCACCCGGTGCGGCGGCTGCACCGCTCGCGCTACGCCGGTCTCGGCCTCGAAGGGCTCCCGCCCGGCGAGTGGCGCGAGCTCGGGCGCGACGAGGTGCGGCGCCTCAGGGAGCTGACCGCGGTGAGAGAATCCCGGCGATGACCTGGACGATCGACCCGTCGTCCGAGCTCGGCGCGCTCGCCGCGCTCGGAGGCCTGGCCGGGGCGCGGGTGCTCGAGATCGGCTGCGGCGACGGGCGGCTCACCCGCGAGTACGCGGCGGCGAGCCGCTCGGTGCTCGCGATCGACTCCGACCGGGAGGCGATCGCGAAGGCGCGAGCCTCGCTCCCGGCCGAGCTCGGGCGCCGCGTGCGCTTCCGGGTCGGAAACGCCGTCGAGCTCGAGGGGCCGCCGGCGGCCTTCGACGCCGTCTTCCTGAGCCACTCCTTGTGATGAGTGACGCTCGAGGGCGTCGTGCACGCCCTGCGGCGAATCCACCGGAGCCTCGTCCCGAACGGGATCCTCTTCGACCTGCAGCCGAGGGGCGGCCCGGCCCGCGTGATCACCGGCCTCGGGGAGATCGGCTCGCTCGACGGGCGGGAGTTCTTCCGCGACGCCAGGGCGACCGAGCGGCTGCTCGCCGGTCTCGTCCGCGAGGGGCTGTTCGCGTTCGAGCAGGAGGTGGCGTTCCGCGTCGAGAGCAGCTTCGACTCCGGCGAGGAGCTCGTCGAGACCGCGAGGGGGTTCGCGCGCACCCGGATCTCGAAGCGGCTCGCCGCCCGCGTCCTGCGCTCGCCGCCCCCGTACCGGCTCAGCGAGCCGTCGAGCCTGCGCCGCTACCGGGCGCTCGTCACGGCGTGACGAAACCGACTCGCTCGTAGGCGAGCCGGAGCGTCTCGCCGGCGACCGCCTGCGCCTTCCCGGCGCCGTGGGCGAGGATTCGCCGGAGCTCGCCCTCGTCCTCGCGGAGCTCCTGGTAGCGGCGCTGGATCGGCGTCACGAGCTCGACGACGGCGCCGGCCACGTCGCCCTTGAAGACGCCGTAGCCCTGGCCGTCGTAGCGCGCCTCGATCGCCTCGGGCGTCTCCTCGAGCGTGGCCGCGAGGATCTCGATCAGGTTCGTGATCCCCGGCTTCGCCGGTGCCCGGACCACCTCGCGGCCGGAGTCGGTGACCGCCGTCTTGATCTTGCGGGCGATCACCTCCGGTGGATCGAGGAGCCGCACGACGCCGGCGTCGGTGTCGGCCGACGTGGACATCCGGCTCGTCGGCTCCTGGAGATCCATCACCTTGGCGCCCACCTCGGGATAGGTCCCCTCGGGCACCGTGAACGTCTCGCCGAAGCGGTTGTTGAAGCGTTGCGCGAGGTCGCGCGCGAGCTCGAGGTGCTGGCGCTGGTCCTCGCCGACGGGGACCGCGTCGGCCTGGTAGAGGAGGATGTCGGCCGCCTGCAGCACCGGGTAGGTGAGCAGGCCGACCCCGAAGCCGTGCTCCTTTGCCGACTTCTCGCGGTACTGCGGCATCCGGCGCAGGTCGCCGTAGGGCGTCATGCACTCGAGCACCCAGGCGAGCCGCGGGTGCTCGGGCACGTGGCTCTGGACGAACAGCGTCGAGCGCTCGGGGTCGATGCCGCACGCGATCAGGAGCGCCGCGAGCGAGAGCGTCGACTCGCGCAGGTCGTCGGGGTCCTGGGGCACCGTGATCGCGTGGAGGTCGACGATCGGGTAGAAGCAGTCGGCCTCGTCCTGCTGCTCGACCCAGCGGCGGATCGCGCCGAAGTAGTTGCCGAGGTGCTTCGCCCCGGTTGGCTGGATGCCGGAGAGGATGCGCATGCTCGCGCGTGATTATTCCTCACTGTGCGGGCAGGTTCCTCACTACACTGGGAGGCCATGGCAGCGGTCGGCACAACCTGGTCTGCGTCCTCCTGGCGTGAGCGTCCGGCTGCCCAGCAGCCCGACTGGCCGGACGCCGACAGCCTCGAGGCCGCCCGCGCCCGGCTCAAGGCGATGCCGCCGCTCGTCTTCGCGGGCGAGGCCCGGGCGCTGCAGGCCTCCCTCGCGAAGGTGGCGGCGGGCAAGGCCTTCGTGCTCCAGGCGGGCGACTGCGCCGAGTCGTTCCACGACTTCTCCGCGGTGACCATCCGCGAGAAGCTGAAGATCATGCTCCAGATGGCCGCCGTGCTCACCTACGGCGCCACCGTCCCGATCGTGAAGCTCGGCCGGATCGCCGGTCAGTTCGCGAAGCCGCGCTCCTCGCCGACGGAGGTCGTCGGGGGCGTCGAGCTGCCCTCGTTCTTCGGCCACATGGTGAACGGCGACGAGCCGACGCCCGAGGCCCGCCGGCCGGACCCGCAGCGGATGGTGCAGGCGTACCACCAGTCGGCCGCCACCCTGAACCTCCTGCGCGCGTTCACGAAGGGCGGCTTCGCCGACATCATGCGCGTCCACGAGTGGAACCAGGCGTTCGTGGCGAGCTCGCCGGAAGGCCGGCGCTACGAGCGGCTCGCGCGGGAGATCGACCGCGCGCTCGGGTTCATGGCGGCCTGCGGCATCGACCTCGACTCCGAGCGGCAGCTCCACGAGGTCGACGTCTGGACGAGCCACGAGGGCCTCGTCCTCGACTACGAGGAAGGTCTGACGCGGCGTGACTCGCTGACCGGGGACTGGTACGACTGCTCCGCCCACATGCTCTGGATCGGCGAGCGGACGCGCCAGCCCGACGGAGCCCACGTGGAGTTCTTCGCCGGCGTCCACAACCCGATCGGGGTCAAGCTCGGCCCGACCGCGACGCCCGAGCAGGCCGTCGCGCTCTGCGAGCGGCTGAACCCGGACCGTGTCCCGGGCCGCGTGACGCTGATCGAGCGCATGGGAGCGCAACGCGTCACCGAGGCGCTGCCGCCGATCCTGCGCGCCGTCAGGGAGGCCGGGCAGCCCGTGGTCTTCCTCTGCGATCCGATGCACGGGAACACCGTGCTCACCCCCTCCGGCGTCAAGACGCGTCACTTCGACGCGATCATGGCCGAGATCGAGGCCTTCTTCGCCGTCTGCCGGAACGAGGGCGCATGGCCCGGCGGCGTGCACCTCGAGTTCACCGGCGAGGACGTGACCGAGTGCCTCGGCGGCTCCGAGGCCGTGCTCGAGGAGCAGCTCAACCATCGCTACGAGACGCTCTGCGACCCGCGGCTGAACGCGCGGCAGTCGCTCGACCTCGCCTTCAGGATCGCCGAGCTGACCCGCGAGAACGCCGCCTTCCCGGTCTCGACCCTCTAGTGGAGATGCAGCGGCTCGCAGTCGTCGGCACCGGGCTGATCGGCGCCTCGGTCGGACTCGCCGCGAGGCGGGCCGGCGCCGCCTCGATCACGGGCGTGGACGCGGACGACGCCGTCCTCGAGGTCGCGCGCAGCCGGGGGGCGATCGACCGTGCCGCCAGGCTCGAGGAGGCCGTCGCCGACGCCGACCTCGTCGTCGTGGCGAGCCCCGTCGCCACCCTCGTCGAGCGCGTCAACGCCGTGCTCGGCGTCGCGCCCGGGCGCTGCACCGTCACGGACGTCGGCTCGACGAAGGGGCGCGTCTGCGCGGGGGTCACCGACAGGGCCCGGTTCATCGGCGGCCACCCTCTGTGCGGGTCGGAGGCGCGCGGCCCCGAGCACGCGAGCGAGGAGCTGTTCCAGGGCGCGACCTGGTTCCTGACCCCGGTGGCGGAGACGGAGCCCGACCGCTACCGGATGCTGCACGGGTTCGTCGCCTCGCTCGGCGCCGTCCCCGTCGCGATCGATCCCCAGGCGCACGACCGGCTGCTCGCGCTGACGAGCCACCTGCCGCACGCGCTCGCGAACCTGCTCCTGAACCAGGCCGGCGCGACGCGGGTGAACGGGCACGAGGCGCTCGACGCCGCCGGCGGCTCCCTGAAGGACATGACGCGCGTCGCCGGGGCCAACCCCCGCATCTGGGTCGACATCTTCCTCGACAACGCCGACGCGCTCCGCGCCGCGCTCGGCGAGCACCGGCGGCGCGTCGAGGACCTCGAGCGGGCGCTCGAGAGCGGCGACGCCGGCTTCCTCGCACGCTGGATCGGCGACGCCGCGGTCAACCGTCGCCGGTTGCTCGAGCAGGCCTACCCGGACGCGGGCGCCCTGCAACGCCTGCAGGTGCACGTGCCGGACCGCCCCGGCGTCTTCGCCGGGATCACGCAGGCCCTCGCTGCCGAGCGGATCAACATCGAGGACTTC
>JBBILK010000271.1:0-4731 GCA_037444965.1 Actinomycetota bacterium
GCGTCGCCTTTCTCGGCTACGACGACATCCAGGACGACTTCCACGCGACCGCGCGCACGGCCGGTACGGCCCCGGCCGACCCGGCGCTGATCGCCGCGGACGTCCGCGCGGCGAGGCGGCGCGCCGACGTCGTGGTCGTCTGGTTCCACTGGGGAGTCGAGCTCGAGGCGCAGCCGAGCTCCCGCCAGCGCGAGCTCGCCGGCGCGGCCCTCGACGCCGGCGCAACGGTCGTCCTGGGAGCCCATCCGCACGTCCTCCAACCGATCGAGGAACGCGGGCGGGCGCTCGTTGCCTGGAGCCTCGGCAACTTCGTCTTCGAGCCCCACTCGGCCGGCACCGACGAGACGGGAATCCTCCTCGTCCGGCTCGGCGCCGAGGGCGTGCTCGGCCACTCGTTCAGGCCGGCACGGATCGTCGGCATCCAGCCGCGCCTGCCGTAAGGAGCCATGTCCCGGGGCCAGGCCCCGGGACATGGCAGGGATGGCCGAGTCAGTCGGCGAGAACGCCCTTCATGCCCTTGAGGCCGATGTCCATCAGCTGCCAGGCGGTGCCGGCGTGGAACGGCTCGCCCGCGTGGAAGCGCATCGGCACGACGGCGCCGAGCATCTTCTTGCCGAGCCGCCAGATCGGCGAGACGCCCACCTTGTACATCCCGTCCGCGTCCGGCCGCACCTCGACCGGGCGAGCAGGATCGCCGGTCAGCCGGAGCGGCACCTGCGCGAAGGTCGCCTTGTCGAACATCTCCATGATGCACATGCTGACCGGGTCGAACGCCACGCGCGGGGCGCGCTGCTCGACCTGTCCCGCGATGTGCTCCGCGACGGCGTCCGCCTGGAGGAAGGCGAGAAACGCCTGCTTGACCGGGAAGTCACCGGCATCGCCGGGCGCGTAGATCTCCGGGTAGCCCTTCACCTGCCGGGTCTCGAACTCGGTCTCGAGGAAGCCCCGGTCGTCGTGAGGGAGCCCGTCGTACGTCACCGCCGCGATGTAGGGCGGAAACGAGATCAGGGTGTCGAAGCGGCGCGTGCCGCCGCCCGCGTAGCGCACCTCGCCGGCCGTGACCGCTTCGACGAGCTCCTCCGTGTGGCCCTCGATGCCGCGCTCGAGGAACTCCTTCGTGACGACCTCGTGCAGCCGCGGACCGAATGCCTGGATGAAGCTGCGCTCGAACGTCGAGTAGGTGATCGAGACGTTGTCGCGGACACCCTCGCGGCGAAGCCAGGTCTCGAGCATGAAGACCATCTCGTACAGCGGCCCGGCGCACTTGTTGTTCTGCGGGACGAGGAACAGCACCTCCCGCTGCTCGCCGCGGGCAGCGTCCTCCCGGAGCGACTGCAGTGCCGAGCGCAGGCTCAGCATCTCCTCGCTCGTCCAGATCGACTCGGTGTGCTCGGGCAGGCCGGGGATCTCCTCGGGTCGCATCCCCGAGCCGGTGGCGAGGACGAGGAAGTCGTACGGAAGGGAGGTGCCGTCCTCGAAGGACACGTGCTTCGCGTCGGGATCGACCTCCCGCACGCGCGACTCGAGGAACGAGATGTGGCGCTTCTTCAGCGGCTCGTCGAGGGGGACGAGGAGCGACTCGGGCTCGGCGCCGAACGGGATGTAGATCGAGTTCGGCTTGAACACCCAGCTGTCCCGGTCCGAGACGAGCGTCATGTCGACGGCGTCGTGGAGGCGCATGCGAACGAGGAACGCGGCCTCGAGCCCGGCGAACCCGCCTCCGACGACGACGACGCGCGGACGTGCGCTCATGATCGGGTCCTTTCGTGTCGTTGACTCACGCGTCCATGATCCCTGCCGCTGCTCGCTCCCGCCTCGGTGGGAACTACGGAACCCCACCGGGGTTTCTACGGAACTTCCGGCACATGGGCCCTGATGCCCCGTCGGCCGCAGGACCTAGACTCCCCGGGAATGGCGGGCCGAACGCAGGAGGCGCTCTACCGAACGATCGACCTCGAGCTCTCGTGGTCGGAGGATACGCTCCCCCAGGCCGAGCGGACGAAGCACGTCCACGCGCTGCACCCGTACCTCGGCAAGTTCGTCCCGCAGCTCGTCGAGGTCTTCCTCGAGCGCTACTTCCAACCCGGCGACTGCGTGTACGACCCGTTCTGCGGCTCCGGCACGACGCTCGTCGAGACCAACGTCCACGGCTGCGACGCGGTCGGCTGCGACATCTCGGCGTTCAACTGCCTGCTCTGCCGCGTCAAGACCGGCTCGTACCGCCTCGCCGAGCTCGAGCTCGCACTGCGCGGAGCGCTCGAGGCAGCCGGCCGGAGGGCGCGGGCGCCGACCGACGGCGCGGGCGAGTGGGCGACGCGCTGGTACGCGCCGCAGGCCCTCTCCGAGCTCCTCGCCTACCGCGCGGCCGCGGAAACGCTCGCGGAGCCGGCACGAGACGTCGCGCACATCGTTCTCTCCAGGGCTGCCCGCTCGGCGCGGCTGACGACGCACTTCGACCTCGACTTCCCGAAGGCGCCGTTCCGGCAGCCCTACTGGTGCCACAAGCACAAGCGGGAGTGCCGGCCGGTCGGGGAGGCGGTGAAGTTCCTGCGGCGCTACACGGAGGACACCTCCAGGCGCCTGCGCGAGTTCTCCCGGGTGCGCACGGCACGGCGAGTCGCCGTCCTGCACGGCGATGCCCGCACGATCGAGCTCCCGGGCGTGCTGTCCGGGATCGTCACGTCACCGCCCTATCCGGGCCTGATCGACTACCACGAGCAGCATCGCTACGCCTACGAGCTCCTGGGCCTCGCCGACCGCCGCGCCGAGGAGATCGGCCCCGCCGCCCGGGGGCAGACGAGAGGAGCCCTCGGCGACTACGTCGACGCGATGACCGCCGTCTTCGTCAACGCGCGAGGCTCGCTCCGCACCGGGGCCCCGGTGGTCATCGTGATCAACGACTCGAAAGGCCTCTACCCCGAGATCCTGGAGCGATCCGGCCTCGCGCTCGAAGAACGTCTCACCCGCCACGTCAACAGGCGAACGGGCCGCCGCGCGGGGGAGTTCTTCGAGGACGTGCTCGTCTGTTCCGTGCGCTGAGCGCGATCCGCTCGGATAGCGTGCACCCATGACCAACGCCACGATCCACACCAACCGGGGCGCGATCCAGCTCGAGCTCTTCGACGACGACGCGCCCAAGACCGTCGCCAACTTCGTCGAGCTCGCCGGGAAGGGCTACTACGACGGCCTCACGTTCCACCGGGTGATCCCGGACTTCATGATCCAGGGCGGCTGCCCGCGCGGCGACGGGACGGGCGGCCCCGGCTACGAGTTCGAGGACGAGGAGAACGAGCACCGCGTCGTCCGGGGTGCGATCGCGATGGCGAACCGGGGGCCGAACACGAACGGAAGCCAGTTCTTCATCGTCACGGCCGAGGAGTGCCCGTGGCTCGACGGCAAGCACACGGTCTTCGGCCGCGTCACGGCGGGCATGGACGTCGTCGACGCCGTCTCCCGGGTCGACCGCGACGGCAGGGACCGGCCACGCGACCCCGTCACCACCGACCGTGTCGAGGTGGCCGGGTGACCGCGACGCTCATGGACGGCAAGGCCCTGGCCGCTCGTGTCCGCGCGGAGGTGAAGGGCGAGGTGGCCGGGCTCGGCCGCCCCGTTGCGCTGGCGACGGTGCTCGTCGGTGACAACCCGGCCTCGCACGTCTACGTTCGCTCGAAGCGAAACGCCTGCGCCGAAGCCGGGATCGAGTCCGTCCACCACGAGCTCCCGAACGAGACGACGGAGGACGAGCTCCTCGCGCTCGTCGCCGAGCTGAACGCGGACGACGGCGTCACGGGCATCCTCGTCCAGCTTCCGCTTCCCGAGCAGATCGACGAGGCGCGGGTGATCCGCGCGATCGCGCCGATCAAGGACGTCGACGGCTTCCATCCCGTCAACGCCGGCCTGCTGCTGCAGGGGACGCCGACGCTTCCGCCCGCGACTCCGTCCGGGATCATGGAGATCCTCGCCGCCTACGAGGTGCCGCTGAAGGGTGCCCGTGCCGTCGTCGTCGGGCGGTCGAACATCGTCGGCAAGCCGATCTCGCTGCTCCTGCTCATGCAGCACGCGACGGTCACGATCTGCCACAGCCGGACGGTCGACCTGGGGGCGGTGACCCGCGAGGCGGATGTGCTCGTGGCGGCGATCGGGAAGCCGCGGGCGATCGCCGCCGACATGGTCAAGCCGGGCGCGACCGTCGTCGACGTCGGCATCAACCGGGTCGACGACCGTCTCGTCGGCGACGTGGCCGAGGACGTCGTCGAGACCGCCGGGCTGCTCACGCCGGTGCCGGGAGGCGTCGGGCCGATGACGATCGCCTCGCTCCTCCGCAACACGGTGAAGGCGGCGCGCTATCAGGCGGGGGGTCTTGCCTTCCCGGGTTTGTGACGTTATCGTCCGACGCGCCGCCCGCCTGCGGCATGGTCAAGACGGCCCGGTGCCGGGCCGGTCGTGAAGGAGGAGTCTTGGCACAGGGCACGGTCAAGTGGTTCTCGAACGAGAAGGGGTACGGCTTCATCGAGCGCGAGGACGGTGACGACGTCTTCGTCCACTTCTCGGCCATCAACATGGACGGCTACAAGTCGCTCCGCGAGGGGCAGCGCGTCGAGTTCGAGGTCGTCCAGGGAGACAAGGGCCTCCAGGCCGCGAACGTCCAGGCGGCGTAGCACCGGCAGGAGGCGCTTACCGGCCGCGGAGGGCGGTCGGCGGTGCGTCCGCACGGCGTCCCGGTCGGCGGCA
>JBBILK010000272.1:0-4728 GCA_037444965.1 Actinomycetota bacterium
GAGGACGCCTCCGAGGAGGAGCGCTTTCCGCAACAACCGGTCCAGTGTAGCCGCCGGCATCGGGTCGCCGGTCCCGATGACCTCCTGACGGTTGACAGTCGGCCCTGCCGCAGCCTGAATAAGAGAGAGGTCGCGAGTACCTGAAGCGACACGTATCCTCGCGGGACACGGGGAGCCTGTTGGCCGAGAAGACGGAAGTGGGAATGACATCTGCGGCACGTGACCTTGCTCCCTGGGAGCGCGACCAGCGGGCGAGCGCCCAGCTCCACGTCGGGCGGCCGAACATCGGAAACCGTGAGCGGCTCCTCGCCCGTATCGAAGACATGCTCGACCGTCGCTGGCTGTCGAACGACGGCCCGTTCGTCCTCGAGCTCGAGCAGCGCCTCGCCGAGCTCGTCGGCGCCAAGCACTGCCTGACGGTCTGCAACGGCACGATGGGCCTCCTGCTCGCGGCGCGGGCCGCCGGCCTCGCCGGCGAGGTGATCGTCCCGTCGTTCACGTTCGTCGGGACCGTCCATGCCCTTCACTGGCTCGGCATCACCCCGGTCTTCTGCGACGTCGATCCCCGGACGCACAACATCGACCCCGCGAAGGTGGAAGAGCTCGTCACGCCGGCGACGACGGGGATCATGGGCGTCCATCTCTGGGGCCGCCCCTGCGACGTCGAGGCGCTCGCCGACGTTGCCCGTCGGCGGAAGCTCAGGCTCCTCTTCGACGCCGCCCACGCGTTCGCGTGCACGCACAGGGGGCAGATGATCGGGACCTTCGGCGACGCCGAGGTCTACAGCTTTCACGCCACGAAGTTCCTCAACTCCTTCGAGGGGGGCGCGATCGCGACGAACGACGACGAGCTCGCGGAGGCGGCGCGCCTGATGCGGAACTTCGGCTTCGTCGGCTACGACCAGGTGGCCTCGCTCGGGATCAACGGGCGCATGAACGAGGTCTGCGCGGCGATGGGCCTGACCTCGCTCGAGAGCCTCGAGGAGTTCGTCGCGGTCAACCTGCGCAACTACCGGGTCTACGAGGAGGAGCTCGCGACCGTTGCAGGCGTCAGCCTGCTCGAGTACGACCCGGCCGAGCGGAACAACTACCAGTACGTCGTCCTCGAGGTCGACGCCGAGGTCGCGGGCGCCACCCGCGACGACCTCGTCGATCGTCTCTGGGCCGAGGGCGTGCTCGCGCGACGGTACTTCTACCCGGGGTGCCACCGCATGGAGCCGTACCGCTCGCTGGTCCCCGAGGCGGGCCGCCGCCTGCCCGAGACCGAGAGGCTCACGGAGCGGGTGCTCTGCCTCCCGACCGGCACTGCGGTCGAGCCGGAGGACGTGCGCTGGATCTGCGCCATCCTCCGGCGGGCGGCGACCTCATGAGCTCGAACGGACACCTCGTCGACGTCGGGATTCCGGCCTACTGCAAGCCGGACTACCTCGAGGAGACGATCGAGTCCGTGCTCGCGCAGACCTTCCCGTCCTGGCACCTGCTCGTCTCGGACGACAGCCCGCCGGAGCAGACCGTCGCGCCCGTGGTCGAGCCGTACCTCGCCGATCCGCGCGTCGAGTACGTGGTCAGCCGCACCGGCGACTGCGCACGGAACTGGACGCGCGTGATCCAGGCGGGGACCGCCCCGTACGTGGCGATCCTCCACGACGACGACCGCTGGCACCCGGAGTTCCTCGAGCGGCACGTCGAGTTCCTCGAGCGCGAGCCCGAGTGCGGCTTCGTCTGCTCGAGCGCGCGGATCATCGACGGCAAGGGCAAGGTCGTCGGCCAGTCGCGACTCTACCTCGACGAGGGCGTCTACCCGCCCGAGGTGATCGCGCCGATGCTCCTTCGCAAGAACCTCGTCAAGGTCGCCGCGGTGCTCGTCCGCCGCAGCGCGTACGAGGCCGTCGGGCCGGAGTTCATGGACACCCTGACCTATCCGGACTGGGAGATGTGGCTCCGGCTCGCCCTGAAGTTCCCGATGGGCTACCTGCGGCGCAGGGACGCCGACTACCGCGTCCACGCGCTCGCCTCGACGACGGTCGACCACCGGGATCGCGAGACGGTCCTCGAGCTCCATCGCCACCTCGACGCGCTCGTCGAGCGTGAGCTGCCGGACGCTCGACTTGGACCTATCGAACGTGCACGCCGATGGGCTAGGCTCTCGCTCTCGACCGATCTGCCGCCCAGCGCTCCCGGCGGCAAGCTGCTCGTCCGTGCCCGCTACCTCAACCGGAATGTGCGCGTACGCTTCAGGCGGATCTACCGCTGACGGGGCAGGGCTGCGATGACGCCGCTCGGCACGCGCGTGGAGCGGGACGTGACCGGGTACGCCCATCCGGCCTATGCCGAGGCGCTCGCAGAGTTCGGCGCACCGCGTCCCCTCCCGCGAAGCGGTGCGTGGATCCTCGAGCGCCCCGTCCCGGGAACGAACGACACCGACGCGATGGGCTGCTACCCCCTGTTCGCCTGCCGGGACTGGAGCCGGCTCCACGCCGACCTCGCGGACCTCGAGAACGGGCTCGTCAGCCTCGTCGTCGTCCCCGATCCGTTCGGCGAGTACGAGCTCCCGTACCTCGAGGAGTGCTTCCCGGACGCGTGCAAGCCGTTCAAGGAGCACTTCGTCGCCGACCTCGAGCTGTCCCCGCTCTCGTTCGTCCACCGCCATCACCTGCGCTACGCCCGCAACGCCCTCCGCGAGGTGTCCGTCGAGCGGTGCGCAGATCCCCTCGCGTACCTCGACGACTGGGTCGCGCTGTACGGCACGCTGGTCGAGCGGCACGGGATCGAGGGTCTCCGCCGGTTCTCCCGCCCCTCGTTCGAGCGGCAGCTGGACGTTCCCGGGATCCGGGCCTTCCGCGCGACCGACGAGTCGGGGACGGTCTCGATGCTCCTCTGGTACGTGCACGGAGAGGTCGCCTACTACCACCTGGGCGCCTCGAACGAGAGGGGGTACGAGCTGCGCGCGTCCTTCGCCCTCTTCTGGCGCGCGTTCGAGGACCTGCGGGCCGCGGGCGTCCGCTGGCTCGATCTCGGCGCCGGAGCGGGCGTGGCCGAGGACCCCGGCGGGGGCCTCAGCCGCTTCAAGCAGGGCTGGTCGAGCGGCACCCGGCCGGCGTACCTGTGCGGCCGTGTCTTCGACCACGGCCGTTACGAGGATCTCGCAGGGCGCAGGGCAGCCGTCGCGGCGCCCGGCGGGGATGCATACTTCCCCGCCTACCGCGATGGCGAGTTCGACGCCTGAGTCCCGCTTCTGATGCCGGCCGGCGACGGGGGCGACGAGTCCCACGGCTCGTCCGAGCACGCTCGCGGCGGGGTGGCCGAGTGGGCGCGCTCGGTGATCAGCGGCTCCGCGCTGTTCTTCGTCGCACAGATCGTCGGCAACCTCGGGTTCTTCATCGCGGTGCTCCTGCTCGCACGCGGCCTCGGCCCGACCGGTCGGGGAACGATCGCCTTCATCACCGTTGCCTCCGTGGTCCTGTCCCGTGTCCTCGGCATCGGGATGCGGCAGGCGACGAGCGTCTTCGCAGCGCAGAGGGCCGACGAGCGGCCGGCGCTCCTCACGAACCTCGTCGTCTTCAACCTCTCGTTCGCCGTGCTCGGCGGGGTTGTCGCCTGCGGCGTCATGCTCGCCCTGGGCGATCACCTGCCCGAAGGCATCGGGACGACCGAGATCGTCCTGATCGGCGCGGGGCTCGTCGCCATGGCCATGCTCGACTGCGGCTACTCGTTCCTGCTCGGCTGCCAGCGCTTCCGCGAGCGCGCGATCATGATCGCGGCCGCCCCGTGGGGCTGGGCGCTGCTCGTCCTGTTCATCTGGGGCCCGGGTCTGACGGTCGAGCGCGCCGCCGTCGTCTGGGTGGTCTCCCAGGCGTTCTCGGCCGCGCTCGCCCTGCTCGCGTCCTACCGCGGCATCGGCTTCGGGCGCTTGAGCTGGCCCCTCTTTCTGGAGTCCCTGAGCTTCGGCCTCCGCGCCTGGCCCGGCCAGCTCGCCGGCTTCCTCAACTTCCGGCTCGACCAGATCCTGATGGGGTTTCTCGCCGCAGAGGCGGCGCTCGGCTTCTATGCGGTCGCCGTCAACGCCTCGGAGGTCCTGATCCTGCTCCCCGGGGCTCTGACCACCGCGCTCCTGCCCGTGATCTCGCGGACCGAGGCCGGCGATCGCAAGCACCGGGTGCTCCGCGTCTTCCGGGTGCTCGCGATCGTCACCCCGATCACGGTCGTGATCGCGGCGCTCCTGGGGCCGGTGCTGATCCCGCTCGTCTTCGGGAGCGAGTACGACGACTCGGTCGTCCCGTTCCTCTGGCTCCTGCCGGGCGCGCTCGGCTTCGCCGCGCTCGCGGTCTTCGGCACCGCGCTGACGGGAGCGCTGTCGCCCGGCATGGCGTCCCTGGGGTCGACCGTCTCGCTCATGGTCGGGACCGCGCTCGACTTCGCGCTCATCCCGCCGTTCGGAGCCGCCGGGGCGGCGGCGGCGGCGAGCGCCGCGTACGTCGCGGGCGGCGCAGCCGCGGCATGGGCCTACCGGGTACGCGACCCGTTCGGGGTCGCCGAGCTGCTGCCGGGCCGGGAGGACCTCGCGCTGCTTCGCTCGATCGGCGGGCGGCTGCTCCGCCGGATCACGCCCGCGCGGGCACGAGGCTAACGGCACTTGCCGGAGCGGACGTTGTCGCCTACGGTGAGTCGAGGGACAGATCGATGCTCGCCACTCCACATTCGGCTGGAGGGACACGCGCGACGGTCTTC
>JBBILK010000273.1:0-4710 GCA_037444965.1 Actinomycetota bacterium
ACTCTCCATCGCTCCGCCCTCTCCGCCGGAGCCGCCGCAGCCTGCGAGCACCGTTGCGAGCAGCAGAAGAGGGACGGCCCGGCCCACGCGATCGAGTCTAACGCCGGCCGCCGGGCGGCCGGCGCCTCAGACGAGCTCGGCCACGATCAGCGCGAGCGCCGCGACCCACGCCGCGAGCAGCGCCGCGAGCAGGAAGGCGAGCGGACGGAGCGACGGCCGCTCGTCGATCGGCGAGGCCGGGGGTCGCAGGTCCACGGTCCCGCCAGTTCGGCGGGCCGCCCGCGGTTCCTGCTAGCGACCGTCGCAGAAGCCAGCGCCGACTGCCGCGGCGGCAGCCGAGAGCGTGACGACGAGGATGAGCATCCGAGCCCGCACGGTCCTCACCTCCTCTCCTAGAAGCGGAAGTCCTGGAGCGTCTCGGCGGCGCGGCGGTACAGTCGGGCGGCGCCGCGATCGGCGCCGCGCCGCGCGGCGAGGTCACCCTGGGAGATCCAGACGGCCGCCCGGTGGCTCTCGGAGCGCAGCTGGTCGAAGCTCGCGTCGGCGCCGTCGAGCGCTCGAGCAGCCTCGTCGAGCCGGCCCTGCTCGAGAAGCGCTCGCCCGAGCACGAGCTGTGCGTTCCCGATCTCGTCGAGCCAGTCGACACGCCCCGCGAGGAGCTCGAGAGCGTGCCGCGCCTGCTCCTCGGCGAGGTCGGCCCGGCCGGTGCGGAGGTGGACCTGCGCGAGAGACGAGACGGCCTGTGCCGCGTCGGCCTCGCTGCCGAGCTCGAGCGCCGTCGAGAACGCGCGCTTGAGGTAGTCGATCGCCTGCTCAGGCCGGCCGAGGAGGAACGTGAGCCCACCGAGGTTGTTGAGCATCCGTCCGACGCTCTGGCGATCCGCGATCTCCTCGTAGATCGCCTTCGCACGCTCGGCGTACGAGCGGGCGAGCACCCAGTGGCCCTGCCGCTCGGCGACGAGGGAGGCCTGGAAGAAGACGTGGGCGACCGTGTGGCGATCGCCGAGCCCCTCGGCGAGCTCGAGCGCGCGCTCGATGTCCTCGCGCGCGGCCTCCCAGTCGCGCTGCCGCCGGTAGCAGCGCGAGCGCCACTCGTGGATGTGCGCGCGGAGCCGGTCGCACGGGAGGCCCGAGCCTTCGGCGAGCGCGAGCGCCTCGCCGAAGAGCGCGGCGGCCGTCGCGATCGAGGAGAGCTTGTAGCGGCAGCAGCCGAGCCGGTAGAGGACCTCGGCGCGGTCGACGTCGGTGAACCGGGGTTCCTCCGTGATCTCCCGGGCGCGGCCGAGCAGCTCGAGCGCCTCGTGGAGGGCACCGAGGTACATCCTCGCCCAGGACTCGGCCAGGAGCGCCCGCAGCCGCAGCTCGGGAGCCGGCGCGACGAAGCCCTCGAGCAGGCGGGCAGCCTCCTCGTAGCGACTCGACTCGATCGCCGCCTCGGCGCGCGCGATCGTTCCCTCGGCCTGCTCCCGCTGGAACGCCGAGAGTCCCGACTCGAGGTACTCGCGGTCGACGCCGAGGCGCGCCGCCAGCCAGTCCAGGGTCTGCGCGGTCGGGCGCGTCTTGCCCCGTTCGATCTGACTCACGTACTCCTTCGTGAACCGCTCGCCGGCGAGCTCGCTCTGCGTCAGGCCGCGGGCCGCGCGAAGCTCCCGTACGCGCGCTCCGAGCGTCGGAGCCGGCTGGCGGGTCGGGTCAGGCGTGTCGAGTGTCTCGGTCATGCGAAGTTGGTGAAGCGAATATCATCACATTTACTTCACCTTGTCACTTGACTTCTTGGGACATGGCTATATAGTCGGAGGCTCCTGCACTCCTTCACGACGCCAGGTGGGGGTGCGGGAACCGGCGACAGGACCCGGGGCGCGGCTGGGCCGCAGAGCCGCTCTCCGGGCCTTCGCCGCGCCTGAACCGGGGTCACCCGGGAGAGGATTCCGGACCGAACGGGAACGCGGTTCCCCCCGAAGGGGGATCTTCGGCGTCAGGAACGCCCGGTCAGCCAGCGCCGGCGCGAGGCGAGGATCCCGGGCCGGTCGTCCTCGAGCAGGCCGCCGAGCCAGCCGCCGACCGCGCTCAGCAGGCCGATCGCGATGAAGATCCACGCCTCGGCCGCCGCGTCGCGGCTCGCGTCGATGCCGGCGGCCGCCTGCGAGCGGCGGATCACGTCCTCGACGTACGCGTGCACCTCCCGCATGTGGCTCCGCATGTAGCCCCGAATGACCGGGTCCTCGCTCGCCTCGGCGATCGACTGCACCCAGAGGTTCGAGATCACGACCCGGTGCTCCTCGGACTCCCTGAGCGCCCGGCCGAGCGCGGAGAGCCATTCCGCGGGATCGGGCTCTCCCGCGAGCGCCTCCTCCCAGAGCCCTCGGACGCGGCTCCACGCCTCCGTGAGACACGCGAGGTAGAGGTCGCGCTTCGACTCGAAGTGGCGGTACAGCACGGGCTCGGTGACGCCCGCGGCGCGGGCGATCTCGGCCGTGGTCGTGCCGCGGTAGCTCCCTTCCGAGAACACGCGGCAGGCGCAGTCGAGCACGCTGGCGCGGCGCTCGGGGGCCGCGAGGCGAACCCGTCCGGAAGGCTTCGGCTCGCTCATGCCGTCTCGGGGACCGGCTCCGGCTCGTGGTGGTGCGGCGCCTTGCGGATCAGCAGGCCCGCGGTGATCGCTCCCGCGAGCGCGATGATCGCAGCGACCAGGAGCGCGAGCTGGAAGCCGTCGATGAACGCCTCGGCCGGGTTGGCGCCGTCGCCGAGCGCGCTTCGCTGGCGCGACGTGAGGATCGCGCCCATCAGGGCGATCCCGAGCGCCCCGCCGATCTGGCGCGAGGTGTTGAGGACGCCCGAGGCGACGCCCGCCTTGTCGACCGAGACCGAGCTCATGACGGCGGCGCTCATCGGGGTCATCACGGAGGCCATGCCGGCGCCGCCCATGAGGAGGGCCGGGAGCATGTCCCAGAAGCCGGAGCCGGAGCCGAGCCGGGAGAAGAGCACGAGGGAGCCCGCGACGAGGGTCAGCCCGCCCGCCATCAGCCAGCGAGACCCGACCCGATCGGAGAGCTTCCCCGCCGGAGGTGCGATCAGGATGATCAGCACCGTCATCGGCAGGAAGATCGCGCCCGCCTGCACCGGCGAGTAGCCGAGGATCCGCTGCACGAAGATCGACATGAAGAAGAAGACGCCGAACATGGCGAGCGTGACGAGGAAGGCGACGATGTTCCCGCCGGTGAAGGTGCTCGAGCGAAACAGCGAGAGGTCGAGCATCGGCGCCCGCCGGCGGCGCTCGATCCAGACGAACAGCGCGAGGCCGCCGGCGGCGGCGGCGAAGAGCCCGAGGATCGCCGGCGAGCCCCAGCCGTAGCGGTTCGCCTCGATCAGCCCGAACGTCAGCGCGAACAGCGCGGCGGCGGACGAGAGGAGCCCGGGCAGGTCGAGGCTCTGGACGTGCGAGGTGTCCCTCGACTCCTGGATGATGATCCTGCCGGCGAGGATGCCGAGCGCTCCGACCGGGACGTTGATGAAGAAGATCCAGCTCCAGTCGACGTGCTCCGTGAGCAGGCCGCCCACGAGCGGCCCGATCGCGAGCGCCATCGCGGAGACGCCTGCCCAGATGCCGATCGCGAGCCCGCGCTCCTTCGGCGGGAACGTCGCCGAGATGATCGCGAGCGTCGCCGGCATCATCAGCGCCGCACCGACGCCCTGCACGGCGCGGGCCGCGATCAGGACGTGGGCATCGGGCGCGAGGCCGCAGAGCAGGGAGGAGAGCGCGAAGACAGCGAGACCGAGCAGGAAGATGCGGCGGCGCCCGAACATGTCGGCGAGCTTCCCGCCCGAGAGGAGCAGCACGGCGAACGTGAGCGCGTAGGCGCTGACGACCCATTCGAGCTCGGAGATGCTGGCCCCGAGGCTGCGCTGGATCGACGGCAGCGCGACGTTCACGACCGTGTTGTCGAGCATGATCATGAACAGCGCGAACGCGACTGCTCCGAGCGTCCACCACTTGCGGTTCTCGCTGGCCAGAATCCGTGCCCGCATCGCCTTCCTCGCGAAGTTAGTTTTCACTAAGTTAGCTGCCGGGGTCGCAGGCCGTCAACCCGGGACGAGTCGAGGGCCGACTACGCTTGTGCCTGCCGTGACCGAGGTGATCTGGCGCCCGAGCCCCGAGGTGCGAGAGCACGCGAACGTGACGCGCCTCATGCGCCGGCACGGGATCGCGGGGTTCCGCGAGCTCGTGCGGCGCTCGCAGGAGGAACCCGAGTGGTTCTGGCCGGCGGTGGTCGAGGACCTCGGGCTCGACCTCTCCCCCTGGGAGCGCGTGTACGACGACTCGAACGGAATCGAGTGGGCGACGTGGTTTCCCGGCTCCACGCTCAACCTCGCGTCGAGCTGCGTCCACCGCTGGGGCGCCGGCCGCCGAAGCGCGGAGGTGGCGGCGATCTTCCGCGGCGAGGACGGCGCGAGGCGGGAGGTCACGTTCGCGGAGCTCTCGCGGGAGGTGACGCGGTTTGCGGAGGCGCTCGCCCGCCTCGGCGTGCGCGCGGGCGACCGGGTCGCCCTCTACCTCCCGATGTCGCCGGAGATCGCGATCGCCTCGCACGCGTGCGCGCACCTGGGAGCGCGCCGCTCGAGCGCGCGACTCACGAGCCACGAGCTGAGGCGCCGTGTCCGGCACGCCGATCGACATCGCTGCCCACCGCTTCGCCGAGCTGATCAGGCAGC
>JBBILK010000274.1:0-4701 GCA_037444965.1 Actinomycetota bacterium
CCTCTCAAGCCGCTCTCGAAGGTCCACCTGTCGGGACCACTCGGTGATAGTCCATGCTAGCCCATCGTGTCGAGGATGCCCCGGACGTCGTCGATCGTCGTCCGCGGGTTGACGATCGCGAGGCGTGTGATCGTCTCGCCGCGGTGGCGCGTCGGCATCACGAACGCGTAGCCCTCGTCGAGGAGCTTGTGCGACCACGTCTCGTAGTCCGCCGGTTGCCAGCCGATCCGGCGGAAGGCGACCACGGAGAGCATGGGGTCGTGGACGCGCTCGAGGTAGTCCCTCCCGTCGATCTCGGCGACGGTCGCGCGCGCGACGGCGAGCACTGACTCGATCGCCTCGGCGTACGCGGCCGTCCCGTGCGCCGCGAGCGAGAACCAGAACGGCAGCCCGCGTGCACGGCGCGAGAGGTGGATCGCGTAGTCGGACGGGTTCCACTCGTCGCGCGCCGCGATCACGTCGAGGTAGCCGGCTTCCTGGGTGTGGGCGCGCCGAGCGAGCTCCGGCTCGCGGTAGAGGAGCGCGCAGCAGTCGAACGGCGCGAACAGCCACTTGTGCGGATCGACGACGAGGGAGTCGGCGCGCTCGACGCCACGGAAGCGCTCGCGGGCCGAGGGCGCGGCGAGGGCCGCGCCGCCGTAGGCGCCGTCGACGTGGAACCAGAGACCGAGCTCGGCGCAGACCTCCGCCACCCCCTCGAGATCGTCGACCACCCCGAGGTTCGTCGTCCCCGCGGTCGCGGCAACCGCGAACAGGCCCTCCGTCCCGTCGCGGGCGAGCGCGGCCCGGAGCGTCTCGCCGGTCATCCGGAAGCGTGTGTCGACCTCGACCCGGACGGCGTCCGCGTCGAGCACGCGGACGGCGGTGTCGATCGAGGAGTGCGCCTCCGCCGAGACCGCGACTCGCCAGCGCCCCGGCGGCCTACCGCGACCGGCGCGCATCGTCTCGCGCGCGGCGGTCAGCGCCGAGAGGTTGCCGTAGGTGCCGCCGGGGACGAAGCAGCCGCCGGCGCCGGGCGGGAAGCCCGCGAGGTCGGCGATCCAGCGAAGCGCCTGATTCTCGGCGTACACGGCGCCCGACGCCTCGAGCCAGGAGCCCCCGTAGATCGAGGAGGCGCTGACGACGAGGTCGAAGAGCGTCGAGAGCTCGGTGGGAGCACCCGGGATGAAGGAGAGGTAGCGCGGGTGGTCGACCGAGACGATCGCGGGCGCCAGCACCGTGCGGAAGACCTCGAACGCTCCCTCCGCCCCGAGCCCCTCGGCTGTGATCGTCTCGCCCGCGAGCTCCTCGAGCGCGTGCGGCGTCAGGGGCCGGTCGAGCGGCACGGGATCCATGCGCAGCCGCTCGCGGACGTAGCCGAGCAGCACGCTCGCGATCCGGTCGGTCTCGGGTGTCCACCGGTGCACGAGCCCGAAGGCTAGCCAGCGACGGGGGCCGGCGGAGCCCGCCCGTAGAATAGGTTCGTGATCTCGCGCTACTCCCGTCCGGCCATGAAGGCGGTCTGGTCGGACGAGTCGAAGCTCGCCCGCTGGCTCGACGTCGAGCTGGCCGCGACCGACGCGTGGGCCGAGCTCGGTGTCGTCCCGAGGGAAGCCGCCGCCGAGCTGCGCTCGCGTGCCGTGCCCCCCTCGCCCGAGCGAGTTGCCGAGCTCGAACAGGTGACGAACCACGACGTCGCTGCGTTCGTCGACGCCGTCGCGGAGCAGGTCGGCCCGGCTGCCCGGTGGCTCCACTACGGGCTCACCTCCTCGGACGTGCTCGACACCGCGCTCGCCCTCCAGGTGCAGGAGGCGGGCGCGCTCCTGCTCGCAGCGCTCGAGCGTGCGCTCGCCGCCGTGATTCGCCGGGCCGAGGAGCACCGCCACACCGTGATGGTCGGGCGGACGCACGGCGTTCACGCGGAGCCGATCACGTTCGGCGCGAAGCTCGCAGGCTGGGCGTTCGAGCTCGACCGCGATCGCGAGCGGCTCGTGAACGCGCTCGACGGCCTGCGGGTCGGGAAGCTCTCCGGTACCGTCGGGGTCTACGGGGGCGGCAACCCGGAGGTCGAGCGGCTCGTCTGCGAGCGGCTCGGGCTGGACCGCGAGCCCGCGGCGACGCAGGTCGTCCCGCGCGACCGCCTCGCGGAGCTCGCAGCCGCACTCGCCGTCACCGCCGCCTCGCTCGAGCGCTTCGCAACCGAGATCCGCCACCTTGCCCGCACCGAGGTGCGGGAGGTGATGGAGCCGTTCGGGAAAGGGCAGAAGGGCTCGTCCGCGATGCCCCACAAGCGCAACCCGGTCGTCGCCGAGCGGATCTGCGGCCTGGCGCGCGTCGTCCGGGCCGCGTCGGTCGTCGCGCTCGAGAACGTCGCCCTCTGGCACGAGCGCGACATCTCGCATTCGAGTGCCGAGCGAGTCGTCATCCCCGACGCGTTCCTCGCCCTCGACTACATGCTCGACCGCTTCGCCTGGCTCGTCGAGGGGCTGGTCGTCGACGCCGAGCGGATGCGCGGGAACCTGGACGCGTCGCACGGCCTCGTGTTCAGCCAGCGCGTCCTGTCGGCGCTCGTCGAGGCCGGCTTGGCCCGGAACGACGCCTACCGGCTCGTGCAGAGCCACGCTCTCCGCTCCTGGGAGGAGGAGCTCGACTTCCGCGTCCTCGTCGAGGGGGACCCCGAGGTCGCGGCCCGGCTCGGGGCCACGGGCATCGCCGACGCGTTCGACCTCGCCTCCTCGCTCCAGCACGTCGACGTCCTCTTCGAGCGCCTGCGGGCGCTGTCCCCCAAGGAGACCGTGCATGCCTGACGCCGTCCACGTCGCAAGCGGGAAGGTGCGCGAGATCTTCGAGCTCGATGCCGAGCGCCTGCTGCTCGTTGCGAGCGACCGCATCTCCGTCTTCGACGTTGTCCTCCCGACCGAGATCCCTGACAAGGGCCGGGTGCTGACCGGCCTCTCGGCGTTCTGGTTCGCACGCACGCAGGCGATCTGCCCCAACCACCTGCTTGCGCTGCGCCCCGACGGGCGGTCGATGGAGGTGCGGAAGCTGACGATGCTGCCGATCGAGTGCGTCGTCCGCGGCTACCTCGCCGGGTCGGGCTGGAAGGACTACCTCGCGAGCGGCGCCACCTCGGGCCACCACCTGCCGGCGGGAATGCTCGAGTCGCAGCGGCTACCGGAGCCGATCTTCACGCCCGCGACGAAAGCCCAGACGGGCCATGACGAGAACATCTCGAAGGCCCAGGCGGCCGACCTCGTCGGCGCCGACGTCCTCGAGCAGGTGGAACGGCTGTCGATCGCGCTCTACGAGCTCGGCGCGAATCACGCGCGCGCGCGCGGGATCATCCTCGCGGACACGAAGTTCGAGTTCGGGCGCGACTCCGAGGGACGGCTCGTCGTCGCCGACGAGGTGATGACGCCCGACTCCTCGCGGTTCTGGCCCGCCGACGAGTACGAGCCGGGCAGGTCGCAGCCGTCCTACGACAAGCAGTACGTCCGCGACTACGCCGAGAGCCTGGGCTGGGACAAGACCTACCCGGGGCCGGAGCTCCCGGAGGAGGTCGTCGCGGGAACCCGAGCCCGCTACGTGGAGGCGTTCGAGCGGATCACCGGGATCGCGTTCGACGAGTACCTGGCCGAGCCGACGGTGGTGTTGCGGCAGGGTCGCGCCCGACAGGGCGGGGGTGGGATGGTGGGAGAACATTGAAGGCGACCGTCCTCGTTCGCCCGAAGCCGGGGATCCTCGACCCGCAGGGCGAGGCGGTGCGCGGCGGGCTCGACCACCTCGGTTTCGCCGTTTCCGAGGTGCGCGTGGGCCGCCTCATCGACCTCGAGGTCGAGGCCGCCTCGGCGGCAGAGGCGCGAGCCGCCGTCGAGCGCATGTGCGAGAGCCTGCTCGCGAACCCGCTGATCGAGAGCTATCAGATCTTCCTGTCGGAAGATCCGATCGGGCCCGCTGGACGCGCGACATGACGTCCGATCGCTCACCGCGTTTCACCGACGAGGCCCGGCGCAGGCCGAGAATCGCGGTTCTCGTCTTCCCCGGCTCGAACGACGACCGGGACGCGGCGCTTGCGCTCGAGGGGCTCGGAGCCGAGGCCGTACTCGTCTGGCACGGGTCGACGGAGCTCCCGGAGGTCGACGCCGTCGTCCTCCCCGGAGGGTTCTCGTACGGCGACTACCTCCGCTGCGGCGCGATCGCCCGCTTCTCGCCGGTGATGCGTGCAGTCGAGCGATTCGCCGCCGCCGGCGGGCCGGTGCTCGGCATCTGCAACGGCTTCCAGATCCTCTGCGAGGCCGGCCTCCTCCCCGGGGTGTTGCGGGCGAACGCCTCGCTCCAGTTCGTGTGCCGGGACGTCGCGCTTCGAGTCGAGCGTGCGGTCGCGCCGTTCACGTCCCGCTGCACCCCGGGCGGGCGGCTCGTGATCCCGGTCAAGCACGGCGAGGGCTGCTACTTCGCCCCGCCCGACCTGCTCGCCGAGCTGGAGCGAAACGGGCAGGTCGTCCTGCGCTACGAGCCCGGCGAGAACCCGAACGGCGCCGTTGCAGACATCGCCGGCGTCTGCAACGAAGCCGGAAACGTGATGGGCCTGATGCCGCACCCCGAGCACGCGGTGGATCCGCTGCTCGGCTCGGCCGACGGGGCGCTCATCCTCGGCTCCCTCGTCGACGCGGCGCGCCTGGAGCACGGTTGCACGCACATCCAGCGTCTTGCTCAGCTCGG
>JBBILK010000275.1:0-4690 GCA_037444965.1 Actinomycetota bacterium
TCTTCTCGATCTCCGGCTCCGACTTCGTCGAGATGTTCGTCGGCGTCGGCGCCTCCCGGGTGCGCGACCTGTTCGAGCAGGCGAAACAGGCGGCTCCGTGCATCGTCTTCATGGACGAGATCGACGCGGTCGGCCGTCACCGCGGCGCGGGCCTGGGCGGCGGCCACGACGAGCGGGAGCAGACCCTGAACCAGCTGCTCGTCGAGATGGACGGGTTCGAGCTGAAGGACAACATCATCCTGATCGCGGCGACGAACCGGCCCGACATCCTCGACCCGGCGCTTTTGCGGCCTGGCCGGTTCGACCGCCAGATCGTCGTCGACCGGCCTGACCGCAACGGCCGGCGCAAGATCCTCGAGGTGCACACGAAGGGGAAGCCGCTCGCCCCGGAGATCGATCTGGACACGCTGGCGGCCGGGACGCCCGGCTTCACCGGGGCCGATCTCGCGAACCTCGTCAACGAGGCGGCGCTGCTCGCGGCTCGGCGGGGCAAGAAGACGATCGAGATGATCGAGCTGGAGGAAGGGATCATGCGGGTGATCGCGGGCCCGGAGAAGCGCACCCGCCTGCTCTCCGAGCAGGAGCGCAAGGTGACCGCCTATCACGAGATGGGGCATGCGCTGGTCGGTCACTTCCTGCCCAACTGCGACCCGGTGCACAAGATCAGCGTGATCAGCCGCGGGCAGGCGCTCGGCTACACGATCTCGCTGCCGCGCGAGGACCGCTTCCTGCAGACGAAGTCGGCGCTGATGGACAACCTGGCGATGACGCTCGGCGGGCGTGCGGCCGAGGAGCTCGTCTTCCACGAGATCACGACCGGGGCCGCGAACGACCTCGAGAAGGTCACCTCGACCGCGAAGCAGATGATCATGCGCTTCGGGATGAGCGAGAAGCTGGGGCCGCGGACGCTCGGGCGAAACCACGACATGCCGTTCCTGGGCCGCGAGCTGTCCGCGGAGCCGGACTACTCGGACGAGATCGCCCGCGAGATCGACGACGAGATCCGCCGGATCGTCGAGGAGGCACATGAGCGGGCGAAGAAGACGCTCACCGACCACATCGACGAGCTGCACCGGATCTCGCAGATCCTGATCGAGCGCGAGACGATCGACAAAGACCAGTTCGAGCGGCTGCTCGCCGGCGAGCCCGAGGAGTCCGTCTTCGCCGAGCCGCCGCCGCCGGAGCCCGCCCCCGAGCCGAAGCGGGAGCCGGAGCGCAAGCCGGCGCCGCAGCCGCGCCCGTTCCCGCTCCCGGGCGCCACGATGCAGCCGCCTCCCGAGGGCGCGGCGCCGTAGTCCCAGCCGGGCCGAGGCGAGCCTCGGCCGTAGAATCCTCGTGATGAGCGTCTCGATCGAGGAGCTGCTCCCGCGTCCGAGCGTCATGGGCGTGGTCAACGTCACGCCGGACTCGTTCTCGGACGGCGGCGAGTTCCTCGATCCGGCCGCGGCCGCCGCTCATGCGCGGCGGCTGGTCGCCGAGGGCGCGGCCATCGTCGACGTCGGCGGCGAGTCGACCCGGCCGGGCTCGCTCGGGATCTCGCTCGACGAGGAGCTCCGCCGGGTCGTGCCGGTCTTCGAGCTGCTCGAGGGGGGAATTCCGCTCTCGGTGGACACGTCGAAGGCGGAAGTCGCGAGGCGCGCGCTCGCGCTCGGTGCGGTGCTCGTGAACGACATCACGGCGCTGCGCAACGACCCCGAGCTCGCCGGCGTCGTCGCCGACGGCAGCGCGTGTCTGTGCCTCATGCACATGCTCGGGGAGCCCCGCACGATGCAGCGCGCCCCCCGCTACGACGACGTGGTCTCGGAGGTCGCGGCCTTTCTCGAGGAGCGACTCGCGTCCGCCGTCGCGGCCGGCATTCCCGAGGAGAGGATCTGTCTCGATCCGGGCATCGGCTTCGGGAAGACCACGCGGCACAACCTCGAGCTGCTCGCGGGCCTCGACGCGATCGTCGCGCTCGGCCGGCCGGTGCTGCTCGGAATCTCGCGCAAGCGGTTCCTCGCGCGCGTGCTCGGGGACGAGACGTCGGTTACGAGCCCGCTCTCGGCCTCGGTCGCGGCGGCCGTCTTCGCCTACGAGCGCGGCGCCTCGATCTTCCGCGTGCACGACGTCCGCGAGCACGTCGAGGCGCTCGCCGCGGCCCGGGCGCTCGTGGCGGTCTCGTAGCATGGAGGTCGGGATCGAGATCTACGGGCTCGAGGTGTTCGGCTTCCACGGCGTGCTGCCCGAGGAGCGTGAGCGCGGCCAGCGGTTCCTGTTCGACGTCACGCTGATCGCCCACGACGCAGGAGTCCGCACGGACAAGCTCTCGGACACGATCGACTACACGGAGGTCGCGACCTGTGTGAAGGAGATCGCGACCGGGACGAGGTTCAACCTGATCGAGGCGCTTGCCGCTGCGATCGCCGACGGCCTGCTCTCGCGCTTCGACGTGTCTCGCGTCCGCGTCCGGGTACGCAAGCCGGGCGTGCAGCTCTCGAGCCCGGTCGAGTTCACGGCCGCGACAGTCGAGCGGACGCGCCGCTAGCGGGTCTTCCCCTACGCCTTCGTGAGCTCGAGCCTGAGCGAGTAGTCGACACGCTCTGCCGCTCGCTCTCGTCTGGGGAGCCGGACCTCGAGGTAGGCGACCACCGGCTTCGCGCTCGCGTTGCGCCAGCGAAGCCGCTCGGAGACGGCACCGCGGCGGTCGCTGGAAGCGAGCGTGTTCCGGCGCGCGACGACTCCGCCTGCATGGACCGACTCCGTCCTCGGGTGCCAGAGCGTGACGCCGACGTCCCCGCTCGGCGTCACGCGCACGTCGAGCGTCGTTCCGGCAGGCACGTAGACGCGGTAGACGTCGCCCGGATCCTCGGCCGCTGCGATCCCGGCCCGAACTCGGACGAGGCCGCTTCCCGGTCCCGTGAGCGGGGGCTTCGCGACCCCGAAGATCCCGCGCGAGGTGATCAGGTCGACGTCGTCGTTGGGCTCGAGCGGATCCGCGGGCGGCGTCTTGGCCGAGAGCGCGGCCGGGATGCTGAGGAGGCCGAAGCCCGTGCGGGTGTCGTGACCGGCCTGCCCGAGGTCGCGGGCCGAGCGCCTGAGCATCTCGGCGAGCTGGGACGGCTCGAGGTCGGGGCGTTCCGTCCAGAGCCACGCTACCGTCGCCGAGACGATCGGCGCCGCGAAGCTCGTTCCGGAGAAGAGCCCGAAGAGCAGGGGATCCGCCGGGTTCTGGACCGGGATCGCGATGCCCGGCGCCACCAGGTCGACGTCGAGCGAGGCGCTCGTGAAGGGTGCCGGGTGATCGGCCTTGTCGGTTGCCCCCACGGTGAGCACGTGCGGGTAGTCGGCCGGGTAGATCGCCGGGTTGCCGTTCTGGAAGTCGTTGCCGGCGGCACCGACGACCACCGACCCTGCCTCCACGGCTCGCATCACGGCCTCGTACAGCGAGCGGGAGTAACCCGGGCCGCCGATCGAGAGGTTGATCACGCTCGGGCCGGCGGCCACCGCGGCGTCGATTCCCGCGATGATCGAGGAGTCCTCGAGGTCGGGGAGGTCGTAGCTGCGGACGAGCGAGCGCGGGTAGATCCCGACCGTCCCGATACCGTCGCTCGGGGCGCCCGCCGTGGAGGTGACGATCGTGCCGTGGTACTCGGGCTCCCCGAACTCCGGGGTCGACTGCGGGGTCAGGAGAACGAGATCGGGACGCTCCGCGAACTCGGGGTGCGTGAGGTCGACGCCGGTGTCGATGATCGTGAGCGGAGCTCCCGGGCCCGGCGGCTCGACCTCGTCGGCGCCGACCCGCTCGATCTGCCACGCGAGATCGAGGAGCGGATCACCCTGGTCGAGATGGTCGGAGCGGCGGCGCGTGCGGTCCGGCTCCGCGTAGCGGAGCAGGCCGCGACCGGCGAGCGCCGGCACGAGCGTCCTCGCGGCCCCGCCGTCGACCTGCCAGAGCCCGAGCGCTGCGGAGACGAGGTGTCCTCCGGCAGCGTTCAGGAGGCGGCGCGCTGCCGCGCCGCCCCGGACGGCGAGCAGGACGTGCGTCTGCTCGGCCAGGGCGGCGAGGGCGCGTCCCCGGGGAATCGGCGGCAGCGGTGCGGCCTCGTCGCGCACGGCAGCGGTCGACGGCTGCACCGTCGCGGCGAGCGCGGCTGCGAGCAGCAGGCCCACTGTGGTCGCCCGGACCCTCATGCGCCCCGCCATTTAACCTGACGCGCGTGCGCGCCTACGTCGGCCTCGGCTCGAACCTCGGTGACCGGGAGGGGACGCTCCGGCGTGCGATCGAGCTCCTCGACGCCGAGCCGGGGATCCGCGTGCTCGCCGTCTCGAGCTTTCGCGAGACCGATCCCGTGGGCTATCTCGAGCAGCCGCGCTTCCTGAATGCCGCGTGTGCGGTCGAGACCGAGCTGCCGCCGCGGGAGCTGCTCGGACGCCTCCTCGGGGTGGAGCAGGCTCTCGGGCGCACGCGCGACGGGCCTCGCTTCGGTCCGCGGACGCTCGACCTCGATCTGCTCCTCTACGACGGCGTCAGCCTCGAGGAGGCGGAGCTGACGCTGCCTCATCCGCGCCTCGCGGAGCGCCGGTTCGCGCTCGAGCCTCTCGTCGAGCTCGATCCCGAGCTGGCAGAGATCTTCAAAATGCAGCGGCTGCTCGATCATCATCAGTTGAAATGGATCCATGGACTGAAGCAGCGGCACGTCGGACAGAGTGT
>JBBILK010000276.1:0-4685 GCA_037444965.1 Actinomycetota bacterium
ACTGATGACGGCCTCGATGTCGCGCCGGACAATCCGCCCGCCGGGGCCCGTGCCGGTCAGCGTCGCCGGGTCGATGCCGAGCTGCTCGGCGAGCAGGCGGGCCGAGGGGGAGATCAGGAGCCGGTGCTCGGGCACCCGGACGGCCGGCCGCGGCGGAGGAGGAGCCGCGGCGACCGGAGGAGGAGCCTCGGCGGGAGCAGCGGCTGGGCCCTCTCCCTCGCCGCGGATGAGGGCGAGCGGCGTCCCCACGGGCACGGTCGTGCCGGGCTCGACCAGGAGCCTCTCGACCACCCCGGCGGAGAACACCTCAACCTCGATGTCGGCCTTGTCCGTCTCGACGACCGCGATGATGTCGCCCCGCTTCACCGTGTCGCCGGGCTGCTTCAGCCAGGAGGTCAGCGTGCCTGCGCTCATGTCGGCACCGAGGAAGGGCATCAGGAACTCCGCCATGAGGGCGGGTCCTCCCGGGCCGGACAGGTCCGCCGGGCCGGACAGGTCCGGCCCCTACTCATCTGACGAGCTCCCTGACCGTGGCCACGATCCGCTCCGCGCTCGGAAGCGCGGCATCCTCCAGGTGCTTCGCGTACGGCATCGGCACCTCCGCGCTGCAGACGCGCTGGACGGGCCAGTCGAGCAGGTCGAAGCCCTCCTCCATCACGCGGGCGGAGAGCTCGGCGGCGATGCCGAACGAGCGCCAGGACTCGTCGACGACGACGAGGCGATGCGTCTTCGCCACCGACTCGAGCACCGTGTCCAGGTCGAGCGGCCGGAGCGTGCGCAGGTCGACGACCTCGGCCTCGACGCCCTCGGCCGCGAGCGGCTCGGCCGCCTCGAGCGCTCGCCAGAGCGAGGCGCTCCAGGCGGCGATCGTGACGTCCGTTCCCGCGCGCCTCACCGCGGCGCGGTCGAGGTCCGCCGGCCCGGCCGACTCGTCGACCTCGCCCTCCAGCGGGTAGAGCGTCGCGTGCTCGAAGAGGAAGACGGGGTCTCGCTCCTCGAGCGCGGCGGGCAGCATCCAGCGGGCGTCGGCGACGGTGGCGGGGGCGAGCGCACGGATCCCGGGGATGTGCGCGTACCAGACCTCGAGCGAGTGCGAGTGCTGGGCGGCCAGCTGCCGGCCGCCGCCCGAGGCCATGCGAACGACGAGCGGGACGGAGAGCTGGCCGCCCGACATGTAGCGGATCGTCGCCGCATTGTTGACGATCTGGTCCAGGGCGAGCAGCGAGAAGTTGATCGTCATCACCTCGACGATCGGGCGCATGCCGCCGAGCGCGGCGCCGATGCCGGCGCCGACGAACGCGGACTCCGAGAGCGGCGTGTCCCGCACCTTCTCCGGCCCGAACTCCTCGAGCAGCCCGTGGCTGACCGCGAACGCGCCCCCGTAGCGTCCCACGTCCTCGCCCATCAGGAAGACGCGCTCGTCGGCGAGGGCCTCGCGCAACGCGGCTCGCATCGCCTCCCGGTACGTCATCGTGGTCACGGCGCGGGAGTGGTGACGTCGCGCAGGAGGTCGTCGACCGGCTCCCACGACCCGGCTTCCGCGAACGCGACCGCCTCGTCGATCTCGGCGGCGACGCCCTCCTCGATCGCGGAGAGATCCGCGTCGTCGAGGAAGCCGGCGGAGCGGAGCCCCGCCTCGAAGAGCGCGATCGGGTCGCGCTCCTTCCAGCGTCCCACCTCCTCCTTCGTCCGGTACAGCTCCGGGTCGGCCATCGAGTGGGCGCGGAAGCGGTAGGTGCGCAGCTCGAGGAAGTACGGCGCGCCTCCGCGGACGACGGCGCTCGCGCCACGCACGGCCTGCTCGACCGCGAGCACGTCCATGCCGTCGACCGCCTCGGCCGGGATCGCGTACGACTGGGCGTGGATGCGGATGTCCGGCTGGGCCTCCCAGCGCTCGAGCGCCGTTCCCATCGCGTAGAGGTTGTTCTCGCAGAGGAAGAGGACGGGGAGCCGCCACAGCGCCGCGAGGTTGAGGCACTCGTGGAACTCGCCCTCGGCGGCCGCTCCCTCGCCGAAGAAGCAGGCCGTGACGCGCTCGCGACCGGCCAGCCGGTCCGCCAGCGCGAGCCCGACGGCGATCGGCAGGCCCCCGCCGACGATCGCGTAGCCGCCGTAGAAGCGCCGGGAGGCGTCGAAGAAGTGCATCGAGCCGCCCCGGCCGCGGCTGCAGCCGTTCGCCTTCCCGTACATCTCCGCCATCAGCGCCCCGGCCGGGAGCCCGCGTGCGAGCGCGTGCCCGTGGTCGCGGTAGGTCGCGACGATCGCGTCGTCGGGACCGAACGCCTGCATCGCCCCGACGCCCACCGCCTCCTCGCCGATGTAGAGGTGGAGGAAGCCGCGAATCTTGCCGAGCTGGTAGAGCTCCGCGGCCTTCTCCTCGAAGCGCCGGATCAGCATCATCTGCCGCAGCAGCTCGAGCGCGTGCTCGCGCTCGACCCGCGTCGCCGTCGCGGCCGGGCCGCTCATCCGGCGCTCTCGAGGGTCGAGACGTCGCCCTCGGGGAGTCCGAGCTCGCGCGCCTTGAGCAGCCGGCGCATGATCTTGCCGCTTCGCGTCCGCGGGAGCCAGGTCACGAACTCGATCTCCTTGGGCGCCACGACCGCTCCCAGCCGCACTCGAGCGTGGGCGAGGAGCTCGCGGTTCAGCGCCGGCGCCGGCTCGACACCGTTCTTGAGCGTGACGAAGGCCTTGACGACCTCGCCGGCGACCGGGTCGGGCTTGCCGATCACTCCCGCCTCGGCCACGGCGCCGTGCTCGAGCAGCACGCTCTCGACCTCGAAGGGACCGATCAGGTGGCCCATGCTCTTGATCACGTCGTCGGCCCGTCCGACGAACCAGAAGTAGCCGTCCTCGTCCCGGCGGGCGAGATCGCCGGACAGGTACCAGCCGCCGGCGAAGCACTTCGCGTAGCGCTCCGGAGCGTCGAGGTAGGCGCGGAACATCGACGGCCAGCCCGGTCGCAGGGCGAGCTCGCCCTCGACCCCCGGCCCGACCTCCTCGGCGCCGCCGTCCTCCGTGCGCCGCACGACGCCGGCCTCGACGCCCGGCACCGGGCGACCCATCGAGCCCGGGCGGATATCCATCGAGGCGAAGTTCGCGATCATGATCGCGCCCGTCTCCGTCTGCCACCAGTTGTCGTGGAAGGGGAGGCCGAACGCATCCTCGCCGAAGACGACGCCCTCCGGGTTGAGCGGCTCGCCGACCGAGGCGAGGAAGCGGAGCGCCGGGTAGCTGCGCGCGCGCACGAGCTCCGGGCCGGCCTTCATCATCATGCGGATCGCGGTCGGCGCCGTGTACCAGACCGAGACACGCTCCGCCTCCAGGATCCCGTACCAGCGCTCGGCGTCGAAGTCGCCCTCGTCGACGATGCTCGTGACGCCGTTCGCGAGCGGCGCGACGATCCCGTAGGAGGTGCCGGTGACCCAGCCGGGGTCGGCGGTGCACCAGAACACGTCCTCCGGGTGGAGGTCGAGGGCGAGCCTGCCGGTCGCGTGGTGCGCGACCACGGCCTCGTGCACGTGCACCGCTCCCTTCGGCGTCCCCGTCGTCCCGCTCGTGAAGTGGAGCAGCGCCGGATCCTCGGGGCTGGTCGGCCCGATCTCGTAGTCGCTCGACGCCCGTGCGAGCAGGTCGTCCCAGTGCAGCGTCCCCGGTGGGGCGCTCGCGCCGACGACGATCACGTGCTCGAGGTCGGGCAGCGAGTCGCGAAGGCCGGCGACCTTCCGCTCGTAGAGCACGTCCGTGGTGACGAGCGCGCGCGCTCTCGCGAGCGTCATCCTCGTGCGGATCGGCTCCGGGCCGAAGGCCGAGAAGAGCGGGCAGAAGACGCTGCGGTGCTTGAGCGTGCCGAGCGCGGCCACGTAGAGCTCCGGCACCCGGCCGGCGAGCACGCACACGACGTCGCCCTTGCCGAGACCGAGGCCGGCGAGGACGTTCGCGAACCGGTTCGTGAGGACCTTCAGCTCGGCGTAGGTCGCCTCGCGGACGCCGCCCGCCCGGTCGAGCCAGCGGAACGCGACGCGACCCGCCGCGGAACCTGCCGCGTGGCGGTCGACGGCTTCGTGAGCGATGTTGAGCCCCCGGCCGCCCGGGAGGCCCTCGAGCTCCGCCCGGGCGCGATCCCAGAAGCCGTCGACGCGCGCCGCCTCGTAGTCGCCGAGGTTCGGAGGCACGGCCGGCCGGGCCGGCTTGACGATCGTCGCGAAGGGCACGCCGGAACTGTGCCGTACCGCCGGCACCGCGTGCATCCGGGCTCGTACTGAACTGCCTCCGTAATTCCCCGAAGCGCGAATCGTCGGGAAACCCCGATGCCGTCGCCGGCGAGCGCCCGGAGAATGCCGTCGACCCAGGAGGTGAAGAGAATGGTGTTCGAGCGCATCGTCGTCGGCGTCGACGGCTCGCCCGAGGCGTTCGACGTCGCCCGGCAGGCTGCGAGGCTCCTCGCTCCGGAGGGGCGCCTGCTGCTCGTCGAGGTGGTGAGTCCGGGCGAGGCGGCCCCGGCAGGGGAGGCGATCACGAGCTCGCTCGAGGCGATCGAGGCAGAGGCGCGCGGCGAGGTCGAGCACGTGCGGGCGGAACTCGGGACGGGCGAGGTCGAAGTGCTCGAAGGGGCGCTGATCCCGATGCTCCTGAAGGAGCTTGGGACGGCGGAGGCGACGCTCGTCGCGCTCGGGAGGCCGCATCAC
>JBBILK010000277.1:0-4661 GCA_037444965.1 Actinomycetota bacterium
CTCCGAGATCCCTCAGAACGACGGGCTCACCCGCCACATCGCCGTCTCGGCGCCCGAGGGGACGATCCTGCGCCCCCGCTTCCCGGCCGCCGTCAGCGCCCGGCACCTGACGGTGCAGCGCCTCGCGGACGTCCTCTGCCGGGCGCTCGGCGACCTCCTGCCCGGGCGGGCCGTCGCCTCGAGCCACGTCTCCTTCCCGTCCTTCGTCTTCCAGGCCGTCGACCCCCGGAGCGCCCGCCTCACCATCTTCACCGACATCCTCGGCGGCGGCGGCGGTGCCCGGCCGGGCGCGGCCGGAGACCATGCGATCGACAGCTACACGTCGAACTGCGCCCTGCTGCCAGCCGAGATCGCGGAGCTCGAGTACCCGTGGCGAATCGAGCGCACCGAGCTCGTCGACGGCTCGGGTGGCGACGGTCGCTGGCCGGGAGGGCTCGGGCTGCGCCGCGACTACCGCCTCCTCGCGGACCGCGCGGAAGGGATGTACTACCTCGAGCAGACGGACGCCCGCTTCGCGGCCGAGGGGAGGCAGGGAGGCCGGCCGGGCGCTCGCGCGCGGGTGCTGATCGGCCGGGAGGGACGCTTCCGCGAGCTGCGCCCCGGGAAGGGCTACCTCCACCTGCGGCGCGGCGACGTGATCGCCTTCGTGGGCGCGGGCGGAGGCGGCTTCGGGCGTCCCCGCTCAGGCCGAAAGAGCTAGCCCCGGCCGGCGGATCGAGAACCGCGCCGCCGGGATGCGCGGGTCACGCTCCAGCGCGAGGTCGGCGAGGATCTCGCCGAGCAGCGGGCCGAACTTGAAGCCGTGCCCGCTGCACGCCGAGCCGACGACGATCGGGCCGACGCGCTCGAGCACGAAGTCCTCGTCCGGCGTCATCGTGTAGATGCACGTCTCCGTGCGGAGCGGCACCGGGTCGAAGGCCGGGAGGCGCCCGGCCAGCCAGGCCGCGTCTTGCGCTTCTCGCTCCGGATCGACCGGGAAGGGCCCGGACGCCGGGTGCACGGTTCTCCCCGGAGCACCGAGCGCGGCCTTGAAGTGCGCACCCTCGACACCCGGCACCCAGTATCCGCCCGAGCCGAGCCCGCTCGGGCCGTGGCTCGCCTCGATGAACGTGGGCGGCCCTGAGGTGGCCGGGTCCCTCGGGGCGAAGAACGTGTACTGGGCGAAGGCCGGCCGCAGCGGCAGGTCGATCCCGAGCTCGAACAGGAGATCGCCCGCCCACGCCCCCGCCGCGATCACCGCGACCGGCGCGTGCACGGTCTCCTCCCCGCTCGTGACGGCGATGCCCTGGTCGTCGACCGCGAAGCGGGTCACCTCGGCGGCCTCGCGGACGTCCACGCCGGCCGCGCGGGCGAGCCGCACCTGAGCGGCAACTGCGCGGCTCGCGAGGCAGACCCCGCCGTCCGGCTGGTAGAGCACCCGGTCGATCCCCTCGAAGGACATGATCGGGAAGCGCTCGGCCGCCTCCGCGGCCGGGATCCATTCGCGGGGGACCCCGCAGCTCGCGAGCGCGGCTCCGCAGGCCTCCGCCCAGCTGCCGGCGTAGAGCCCGCCGGTCGTGACGAGCAGCGTCTCCCCAGCTGCCGCCTCGAGCGCACGCCAGCTCTCGAGGGCGCGCTGGGCGAGACGCACGTAGTCGGGCTCGGGGTACGCGAGCCGGAACAGCCGCGTCTCGCCGTGCGACGAGCCGCGCCGGTGGCCGACGACGAACTGCTCGAAGAGCACGGCCTCGGCGCCGCGCTCGCCGAGCGCCCGCGCTGCCGCGGTGCCCGCGACCCCGGCTCCGACGACGATCGCGTCCGCGCGCCTCAACTCGGCGTGGCGCGAACCGCGGCGACCTCAGCTCTAGCCACAGCCCGCGAGCCTATCCGACCGGAGCTCTCACGTCAGGCAGACGACGTAGATCCGCGCCGTCGCCGAACTGATGGCTCTGTTGTCGATCCAGATTCTCCACCCGGTTCCGTCGTCGGTCGGCAGAGTGTCCCACCACCAGAGGTCGTCGCCGGACTGGTACGCGATCCCGCCGGACACCGCCCGCTGGCCGGAATCGCAGTCGATGTCGAAGTAGCCCTTCGCACCGCCGGTCAGGACGACGTCCCGCGACTTCACGCTGACGAGACCGGCGGCGCTCGACGTCGGGTGCGGGACCGCGGCGGCCTGGGCGACGATCTGAGCCCTGGTCTTTCCGTCGAGCTTCCGTGCGTTGTCCGCGACCAGGGCGCGCTTGGCGAGCGGCACGATCGCGGTGACCGCCACGGCGGCGCCCCCCAGCGAGAAGAAGAGGGCCACGAGCGCGACGACCATGGCGGGGCTCGGCGGCCGCATCCGGCACAGACGAGCTCTCATCGTTTTCCTCCTTCGGCTAGCAGCAACAGAGACAAGCCATGCTCGACCTGCCGGCGCCGGCCGACAAGGACAGGAATGCCTAACTTCGGGGCGTCTCCCCGCGCAGCTCGGCCCACGCCGCGCGGGCCTCCTCGACGGAGCCCTCGTCCTCGATCGTCGCGATGTCGCCCGGGTCCTGGTCGAGCACGACCGCTTTCAGCACCCGGCGCATGATCTTGCCGCTGCGCGTCTTCGGGAGCATGCCGACGAAGTTCAGCTCCCCGATCACCGCGACCGGGCCGAGCTCTCGCCGGACGGTCTGGAGCAGCTCGCGGTGCAGGCGCTCGGACGGCTCCTCACCGAGCTTGAGGACGACGAAGGCGGAGATCACCTCGCCCCGGACCTCGTCGGGACGGCCGGTCACGCCCGCCTCGGCGACGGCCGGGTGCTTGAGGAACGCGGTCTCGACCTCGATCGTGCCGATCCGGTGGGCGGCGATCTTGATCACCTCGTCCGCCCGGCCGGCCACCCAGACGTAGCCGTCCTCGTCGATGTGAGCCGAGTCGCCCGTGTAGTAGACGGACTGTCCGGGCACCCGTTCCCAGTAGTCCGCGCCGTACCGCCCCGGCTCGCCCCAGACCTCGGGGGTCAGGCTCGGGAAGGGTCGGCGGATGACGAGGATTCCCTTCTCGTTCGGCCCGCAGAGCTCCCCCTCCGGCGTCATCACCGCGACGTCCATCCCGGGCAGCGGGATCCCCGCGGAGCCCGGCTTGATCGGGAGCATGGCGAGCCCGTAGGGGTTGCCGAGCACGGGGCCGCCGGTCTCCGTCTGCCACCAGTGGTCGATGACCGGGATCCGGTCGTCGAAGACGGTCTTCTGGAGCCACTCCCAGGCGGGCGGGTTCAGCACCTCGCCCGCACAGACGACCCGCTCGAGGGAGGAAAGGTCACGCCCGCGCATCGGCTCCTCGCCGTAGCGCATCAGCGCCCGTACGGCCGTGGGCGAGGTGAAGATGCCGGTGACGCCGAGCTCCTCGACGAGGCGCCAGACCGTGTCGGGGCCCGGGTAGTCGAGCGCGCCCTCGTACGCGACGGTGGTGCAGCCCACGAGGAGCGGCGCGTAGAGGATGTAGGAGTGGCCGACGACCCAGCCGATGTCGGAGGTCGACCACCAGACGTCGCCGGGCCGCATCCCGAAGCACCAGCGGGCCATCGCATGGATGCCGACCGCGTAGCCGCCGTGGCGCTGAACGGTCAGCTTCGGCTTCGCGGTCGTCCCCGACGTCGCGAGGATCCAGCAGGGCTCGTTCGCCTCGAGCGCCACATAGGAGCCGTCGCCGCCCTCGCCCCGCGCGAGGAAGTCCTCCCAGAGCAGGTCGCGGCCGGGCGCGAGCGGCGGATGCTCCTCCGCGCGGCGCAGGAGGACGACGTGCTCGACCGAGCCGCCGGCGAGCTCGAGCGCCTCGTCGACGATCCCCTTCAGCGGCACGTCCGTGCCCTTGCGGTACGTGACGTCGGCACAGAAGACGAGCCGCGAGCCCGACGCGTCGATCCGGTCGGCGAGGGCGCCGGCCCCGAAGCCGGCGAAGACGACCGAGTGGATCGCGCCGATACGCGCGGCGGCGAGCAGGAGGACGAGCGCCTCCGGGCAGACGGGCATGTACACCGTGATCCGGTCGCCCGTGCCCACGCCCAGCGCGCGCAGCGCGGCGGCGACGCGCTCCACCTCGAAGCGGAGCTGCGCGTAGGTGAGAACGCGCCGCTCGCCGCGCTCGTTCGCGTACACCACCGCCGCATGGCCCCGCCTCCCCGCGTCGACGTGGCGGTCGACGCACTGCCACGCGAGGTTCGTCTCGGCGCCGGCGAACCAGCGGAAGGTCGGCGGATCGTGCTCGAAGACCCGCTCCCACGGGCGAAGCCACGGGAGCTCGGCGGCCGCCCGCGCCCAGAACGCCTCCGGGTCCTCCTGCGCCTCCCGGTGGTAGCGGTCGACGATCGGGTTGACGAGCTCCATCACGCGTAATTCAACACGGTCGAGTACGCTCCGTGAAATGACCCGCTTCTGGCACCCGGTCGCGAACATGCACGTCGTCGAGCGCGACGGCGAGCTCGTGCTCGACCGCGCCGACGGGATCGAGGTCTGGGACGAGCAGGGCCGCCGCTACCTCGACGCGACCGCGAGCCTCTGGTACTGCAACGTCGGCTACGGCCGCCAGGAGATCGTGGACGCGGTCGCTGCGCAGATGCGCAAGCTCCCGGCCTACTCGGCCTACGACGACCTCGCCACCCGCCCGACGATCGAGCTCGCGGAGCGAATCGCGCGAATCGCGCCGATGGC
>JBBILK010000278.1:0-4658 GCA_037444965.1 Actinomycetota bacterium
GCAAATCGTGGTCGATCCGGGCGCCGGCAAGGACGTCGTCGTGACCACCGAGCCCGGGTACCCGGTACCCTCGCGTGGTGCCCGCTTCGCCGGAGCCCGGGTGGTGGAGCTGCCGCTCCTCGAGCGCAACGGGTTCCTCCCGGACCTCGACGCCGTTCCGGAAGAGACCTGGCGGCGGGCCGCGCTGGTCTGGGTCAACTACCCGAACAATCCGACCGGTGCGACGGCGCCGCTCGAGCTCTACGAGCGCCTCGCGGCGCTCGCGGCCGCGCACGAGTTCCTGCTCGCCTCGGACGAAGCCTACAGCGAGCTCTGGTTCGACCGGCCGCCGCCGTCGGCGCTCCAGGTCGCCGACCGCAGCCGCATCGTGGTGGTGAACAGCCTGAGCAAGCGCTCCTCCATGACGGGCTACCGGGCGGGGTTCGTCGCCGGGAGCCCGGACGCGATCGACGCGCTGAGACTCTACCGGCCGACCATCGGCACCGCGCCGCAGGAGTTCGTCCAGCGGGCGGCGATCGTCGCGTGGAACGACGAGGAGCACGTGCGCGAAACCCGCGAGCGGTACGCGAGGAAGCGCGCGCTGCTCCTCGACGTGCTGGAACGGAAAGGCTGCCGCGTCGCCGGAAGCCGGGCAACCATGTACCTCTGGGTGACCGTTCCCGGCGAGGAGCCCTCGGAGACGTTCGCCGGGCGCCTGCTCGAGCACGGCATCGTCGTCGCGCCCGGCTCGTACCTCGGCCCGTCCGGCGAGGGGTACGTGCGCTTCGCGCTCGTCCCGACGGAGGAGGAGTGCCGGGCGGCAGCGGAGATCCTCGAGGCAGTCCTGTGACCGGGATCGCCGGGCTGGCGGCGGAGATCGAGACGCTCTGGGAGCTTCCCGCCGAGGACGCCGTCCGCGGCATCACCGCCGTCGAGGAGGTCGTCCGCCTGCTCGACGAGGGCCGCGTGCGGGTCGCCGAGCGGGGCGAGAGCGGCTGGGCCGTCAACGAGTGGGTGAAGAAGGCGATCCTGCTCTACTTCAGGCTGCGGCGCTCGGAGCCGGTCGAGCTCGGCCCGTTTCGCTACGTCGACAAGGTGCCGCTGAAACGGAACTTCGAGGAGCTCGGCGTCCGGGTCGTCCCTCCCGCCGTGGCGCGCTACGGATCGTTCCTCTCCGAGGGCGTCGTGCTGATGCCGAGCTACGTGAACATCGGCGCCTGGGTCGGCCCGCGCACGATGGTCGACACGTGGGCGACCGTCGGCTCGTGCGCGCAGATCGGAGCCGATGTCCACCTCTCCGGCGGCGTCGGGATCGGCGGCGTGCTCGAGCCGCTCCAGGCGAGCCCCGTCATCGTCGAGGACGGTGCGTTCGTCGGCTCCCGCTGCATCGTCGTCGAGGGCGTCGTCGTCGGCGCCCGAGCCGTGCTCGGCGCGAACGTCGTCCTGACCGCGTCGACGCCGGTGATCGACGTCACCGGAGCGGAGCCGGTCGAGTACCGCGGCCTCGTGCCGCCCGACTCCGTCGTCGTGCCGGGCACGCGGCCGAAGCAGTTCCCGGCCGGGACGTACCAGCTCCCCGCCGCGCTCGTGATCGGCCGGCGCACGGAGGCGACCGACCTGAAGACGAGCCTCAACGAGACGCTGCGGAGCTACGGCGTCGCCGTCTGACCGGGGCCGAGGTCGGCGAGCAGCTCCTCGGAGACCTCGCCGCGGCAGATCTCCTGGGCCGGGCCGGTCACCGTCGCCTGCCGGTCGGCGTCGATGGCGACGAGCAGATCGCCGCCCGGCAGGTGGACGTCCACGGGGCTCTCGCACCAGCCGTTCGCGACCGCGGCGGCAGCGGCGGCAGTCGCGCTCGTCCCGGACGACCGGGTCTCCCCCACCCCGCGCTCCCAGACCGCCACCGTCAGCTCGTGGCGGCCGTCGACGCGGACGAGCTGGACGTTCGTCCGCGCCGGGAAACGCGGGTGACACTCGACGAGCGGACCGAGACGGAGCAGCTCGGCTCGCGCCGGCTCGTGCCGGAGGACTGCATGCGGGTTCCCGACCGAGACCGGCGTCAGCTCGACCGGCTCCCCGCCCGCCTCCAGGGTCTCGGGCGGGAACACCTCGACCCGGCCGAGCTCCGTCTCGACGAGCAGCCCGCCTCGCAGGCGGGCGACGACCGCACGCGGCCCGACGGTGATGCGGACCTCCGCAGCCCCGCTGGCGCGGGCAAGCCAGCGGGCAGCGATCCTCGTCCCGTTTCCCGACAGCTCCGCGGTCGAGCCGTCGGCGTTCCAGATCACGATCGACGCCTGGTCGCGGTCGACGGCGACGACCTCGACGATCCCGTCGGCCCCGATCCCGACGTGGTAGTCACAGAGGCGCCTGACGGCAGCCTCCTCGAGCGGGGCGCCGACCTCAGCCCGCTCGAGGAGCAGGTAGTCGTTCCCGAGCCCGTGCCACTTCGAGAATCTCATCGGCGACGACGTCCGGCGGACGATCGGCTGCGAGGATAACGGCGCCGGGGATCCGGCGCAGCCACTTGCGCTGGTAGGCCGCGTAGCGTCTCGTGCGCCGCACGATCGCCGCGATCGCCTCCTCGCGTGGCAGCTCGGCAACCTCGCGCAGGCCGATCACGTGCCTGGCGGTCGCGGAGACGGGGCCTGCGAGAGCACGCCGCACCTCCTCCTCCACCCCGCGCTCGAACATCGAGCGCGTCCGCGCCTCGATCCGCCGCTCCAGCTCCTCTCCGCGGAGATCGAGCCCGACAACGAGCGTCGGGTGGCGCGTCTCGGCCGTCCAGAGGCGACTCTCGGCCGGCTGGAGCGATGCGCCCAGCTCCGCGAGCTCGAGCGCACGGACGACGCGCCGCCGGTCGTTCGGGTGGATACGGGCGGCTGCTGCAGGGTCACGCTCGGCCAGCAGTCCGTGCGCCGTCTCGCCGCCGACTCGATCGTAGAGACGCTCGAGCCGAGCGCGAAGCCCGGGCGGCGGCGCGGGCGGCAGTCCGAGCTCCGCCAGGGCCGCCCTCAGGTACAGGCCCGTGCCGCCGACGACGACCGCCGTCCGGCCGGACGCGACGAGCTCGTCGATCGCGGCGTGAGCGAGCCGCGCGTACTCCACGACCGACGCCTCGTGGTCGAGCGGCCAGATCGCGACGAGACGGGTCGGCGCTTCCGGCTGGTTCGTCAGGATCGGCAGCCCGCGGTAGGCCTGCATCGCGTCGGCGGAGACGAGCCCGGCCTCGGTGCGCGCGGCGATCGCCTCCGCGACCGCGCTCTTCCCCGAGGCGGTCGGGCCGAAGACGGCGAGCACCGGCAGCATCGCGGCAGCCGCGACGCGCTAGGCGGCTGCAAGGGCCGCCTGCGTGCCCCTGAGCGTCGTCGACGTGGCCCCGTCGATTCTGACCCGCACGAGCTCGCCGGGCGCGGCCGAGCCCGCGAAGTTGACCGTCGTGTTGCGCCTCGTACGACCCCGCAGCAGCAGCGGGTCGTTGCGGCTCGGCCCCTCGACGAGCACCTCCTCGACGCCTCCGATCCGCGCGCGGTTCCGTTCGGCGGCGACGCGCTGCACGACGTCGATCAGGCGCTCGATCCGCTCGCGCTTGACCTCCTCGGGTACCTGGCCCGTCATGGTCGCGGCCTCGGTCCCCTGCCTCGGGCTGAAGACGAAGGTGAACGCGCCGTCGAAGCGCACCTCCTCCACGAGCGAGAGCGTCGCCTCGAAGTCGGCTTCGGTCTCGCCGGGAAAGCCGGCGATCAGATCCGTGGTCAGCGCCAGGTCGGGAACCTTCGCCCGCAGGCGCTCGACGAGACGGAGGTAGCGCTCCCGGTCGTACGTCCGCCGCATCGCCTTGAGCACGCGGCTCGAGCCCGACTGAACCGGCAGATGGGTGTGCTCGCACACCGCGGCGCACTCGGCCATCGCGGCGATCACGGGCTCCCGGAAGTCCTTCGGGTGCGGGCTCGTGAACCGGATCCGCTCGATCCCGCCGACTGCGTCGACGGCCCGCAGGAGCTCCCCGAAGCCGGTGCGGAGACCCGGCGCGAGGTCGCGGCCGAAGGAGTTGACGTTCTGGCCGAGCAGCGTCACCTCGCGAACACCCTCGGCGGCGAGCCGCTCGACCTCTGCCACGATCTCGCCGGGGCGGCGGCTCTGCTCCCGCCCGCGGACGGACGGGACGATACAGTACGCGCAGGCCGAGTTGCAGCCCATCGAGATCTGAACCCAGGCCTGGAAACGACGCTCGCGCCGGGCGGGCAGGTCACCGGCGAAGTGCTCCCAGGTCGCGAACGAGCCCCGTGGCGCCTCGCCACCCGCGCCGAGCCATTCGGCGAGGTGCGGGATCGAGCCCGGTCCGAAGGCGACGTCGACGAACGGGTAGTGCTCGAACAGCCGATCGCGCTGGGCCTCCGCGTAGCAGCCCCCGACCGCGATCACACGCTCGGGGTCACGGTGCTTGAGCGCCGCCGCCTGGGCGAGGTGGGCGGCGAGCCGCTGGTCCGGCTTCTCCCGGATCGTGCAGGTGTTGAACACGATCACGTCGGCCTCGCTCTGGGAGGCCGCCTCTCCGAGGCCGAGCTCCTCGAGCAGGCCCTTGATCCGCTCGGAGTCGTGCGCGTTCATCTGGCAGCCGAACGTCGTCACGTGGTAGCGCTTCATCGGCGGTCCATGGTAGACGTCGGGCGCGGGCC